>JAPOLP010001135.1 GCA_029977045.1 Planctomycetota bacterium | reverse complement strand
CGAGGTGACCTATGACGAACCGTGGCTTGTCAGCCCGACGCTCAACGACGACGACAATGGCTGGCTTTCATCGTCGCTTCTGGAAGTGATTGCCGAAGTCGACGGACCGCACCAGGCAGTTGGAGTCCCCTACGGAACTCACGCCTCCCGAACCTGTCGCGGCGGGGTCCCCTCGGTCGTCTTCGGGCCTGGCTCGATCGCCCAGGCCCATACAAAAGACGAATGGATCGAGATTGAGCAACTCGAAAAGGCCGCCGAGGTCTACTTCCGCTACTGCTCAAATCCGCCAGCCGTGTCCTGAAACAGGTTCCTCTGTGATCTCAGTGCCTCAGTGTTTCAAACAAAACTGAGTTCACTGTACGCAGTCAATGAAAACTCAGAGTCACAGAGGACACGGAGTTTGGGCTTGCTACGCCTGCTGCGACTCAGTCCGTATTATCCGGCCCGCTTCTAATTGCCTGATTCCAGCTGGTGGTTCTGTCTCGTGAGAGGGTTATGGATTTCCTGCAACTGACCGGTCGCAACGTTTTGATTCTGGGTCTCGCGAACCGCAAGAGTGTCGCGTACCACGCAGCGAGAGTTCTCGCTGACGCCGGGGCGAACGTTCTGTTCAGCGTGCGTTCCGAAGAGCGGGCGGCGACGGTTCGCAAGCTGTTTCCAGAGGCTCCGGTCTTCATCTGTGACGTCGCAGACCAGGCTCAGATCGACAAACTGAGAGACGACGTGTCAACAACCGTCGAGACTCTGCACGGCATCGTTCACTCGATCGCCTTCGCGGACTACTCAGCGGGCTGGCTGCCGTTTCACGAGACGCCTCGCCCGGCGTTTCTGCAGGCCATCGACATCTCCTGCTACTCGTTCATTGCCGTATCGAACGCGTTCCGGGATCTGCTCGACAAAGAGACCGGCAGCGTCGTCACTGTTTCGATTTCGACAACGCGCATGGCGGCAGAGAACTACGGGTACATGGCGCCCGTTAAAGCGGCTCTCGATTCGAGCGTATGTTTTCTCGCCAAAGCATTCTCGCAATTCTCGCATGTTCGGTTTAACGCCGTTTGCCCAGGACTGCTGAAGTCATCGGCGTCGGCAGGCATCCCCGGGTATGTCGACAGCTACCTCTACGCCGAGCAGGCAACGCTCCGCAAGCAGGCCGTACAGACTGAGGAAGTCGCGAACACCATCGCTTTCCTGCTCAGCCCCAGGTCATCCGGCATCAACGCCCAGGGCCTCGTTCTCGACGCAGGAATGGGCATTAACTACTTCGATCAGCAACTCGTCCACCGCGAGCCGTGACCGGACCAGCACAGAGCGTCAATCCGTGCGCGTGCTCGACTGACTGTGCCTAACGATGAAGTCGACGATTGGCTGCGGGTCTTTGAGTGCGTGTGGGTGATGACCGACGCCAGGCTTTGAGATGACCTGGATCGAGCCCTTCATCGCCCGATAACGCTGCTCGATGATCGCCGTGTTTTCAGCCACAGGGACGACGTCATCGGCGGCGCCGACAACATGCAGGATCGGAATGCCGGCTTTGGCCAGCGGTTCGAGCTGGTCGATCGGGTTTCGGTTGTACTTCAGAGCCTGCTCTTCACTCAGACCGTAAGCCTGCAGGCATTTCTGCCAGTCGCCGGCGCTACCTTTGCCGGATCCTTTGCCGCCGGGCCAACTCTTGAAGTCGCACACGGGAGCATCGCCATACAGGCAGGCGACCTTTTCCGGATTCGCTGCCGCCCAGCTGTAGATGATCAGTCCGCCTCGACTCATTCCTTCCAGAGCCGTCTTCTTCGCGAAACCGTGCCTCGTCGTCAGGAGTTCGTAAAAGTGATTCCAGTGCTCGACGGCCTGCGGACTGCCGAACAGGTTGGAAACGTCGCAGTAGACGATGTGGTAACCGAGTTTCAGCAGCGAGATGTCCGCCTGCGGTTCGTGTCCGAAGAACCTCGCTCGCCAGACCCAGGGACGCCCTGCTGCTGCTTCGTCGGGAGCGACAACGATGCAGTTCCGACCATCGTACTGAAAGTCGAATCGGGTGAATCCGTGCCAGTCCGACTTCTTGCCGGAGAACTCAGCAGCAGT
>JAPOLP010001075.1 GCA_029977045.1 Planctomycetota bacterium | reverse complement strand
CCCGGAAGCGGAGACGTTCACGAGACGCAGGCCATGCGTCAGTACGCGATCGACCACGGAGTCCCTCCGCAGCGGATTCTTATCGACGAAGAGGGCTGGGATACGGACCGCTCAGTGGCGAGCACCGTGCCGCTGTGTGAGAAACTCGGACTCATACGCGTTCTGGCAGTCAGTCACGACTTTCACCTGCCACGGATCAAACTTGCCTACGCTCGCGCAGGGCGGAATGTCTTTACGGTTCCCGCCCTGCAACGGTATCGACTTGCTGCCAGATGGTTCCTGCTTGCCCGGGAGACTGTCGCCTTGTGGGCGTACTATCTGCGACCGCTCACGCATGTGTGACGGCACCCGCCGAACCTGTTTGTCACGAATGGCAGAGGATGCCGTCCCATTGCTCCGGGATGTTGCACGTTGGAAGTGACGTCCCGGAGACGTGTGTCATCGTCGGCGAAGATTTTCTCGAATCTGCGTTTCAATCGGTTCGGGCATCGAGTGAACTGTGGGATCAGAACGTTGGGCATTGCCCGGCGATAGTTCCCGGTTGACCTCGAAACGCCAGAGCCCTCGCAAAACCTTATGTCTTCAGAGCCGGTCATTCTGCTGATTCCTGTCTTTAATGACTGGGAGTCCGTCGGGCTGCTGCTGCCGAAACTTGAGCAGCAACTGGTCGAGACCGATGCGCCGGTGCAGGTCCTGCTGGTCGATGACGGATCGACGGACGAGGCTGACGTCAGCGAACTGGCACGTCGATGCGAACAGTTCCGGCACCTGCACAAGGTGGAGATTCTGCGTCTGCAGAGAAATCTCGGGCATCAGCGGGCGCTGGCTGTCGGCCTCAGTTATGTCGCAGCACAACGGCCGTGCTCTGCCGTTGTCGTGATGGACGCTGATGGAGAGGACTCGCCGTCGGACGTGCCCCGGTTACTGACGGCTCTCGATGAACACGATCACAGGACTGTCGTCTTTGCCGAGCGGACGAAGCGGTCCGAAAGCCTGACGTTTCGCTTCTTCTACTGGCTGTATCGAATTATTCATCTGCTGCTGACTGGCATCCCGGTCCGGATCGGGAACTTCAGCGCGGTGCCGGTGGGTCTGTTGAAGCGGATCGTTGTCGTTTCCGAACTGTGGAATCATTACGCGGCGTCGGTCGTCAAGTCGCGACTGCCGCTGGTCACCGTACCGACGCAACGAGCGAATCGATTGGCCGGGCATTCCAAAATGAACCTGGTCTCGCTGGTCATTCACGGGCTCAGTGCGATCTCGGTTTTTTCTGAACGGACAGGCGTGCGGCTGATCATTGCCGGCGCGTGTCTGTCGCTGCTCACGCTGGTGGGACTGGGGACGATCGTCACCATCCGCCTGACGACCGACTGGGCAGCGCCGGGCTGGGCGACGTACACGATCGGCCTGCTCCTGCTGCTGTTCGGCCAGATGCTGACCCTCGTCCTGGTTTACGTGCTCGGCATTCTGCAGAAGCGTGAGGACGCGGGGTTTATTCCCAGTCGTGACCATGTGAATTTTGTCGACAGCGTCACGCTGATCCATTCCGAAGAGATTGGTTCGTCAGACGCTCGTCACAGCCAGTCTGAGAACGCGTCGGCGATCGGCCAGTGACTGCAGTTGCCGGAATCGGCAACTGCCCGGGAAGTTTCTGTTTTCTTTCAGCGTGCGTTTCATGAGCCAGTACACCTACGAGGGCGACGAGCTTCCGACGTTTGCCGAAGCTGTCCGCTGGAAACGCTACTTCCGCGACAAGCTGCGCCCGTGGCTGACGGGCGACGTACTGGAAGTCGGTGCCGGCCAGGGCGGGACAACGCAATTGCTGTACGACGGCAGCCAGTCGAGCTGGACGTGTCTGGAGCCCGACGCCGCTCTGGCGGAGCAGATCTCCGCAGAGACTTCGTGGCCGGAGTCAGCCGGACCACCACAGGTTATTGTCGGAACGCTGGCTGAGATCGATTCATCACTGCAGCAGTTCGACACGATCATTTACATCGACGTGCTGGAACATATCGAGCACGACGCTGCGGAACTCGAAGAAGCAGCAAAGCTGCTGAAGCCCGATGGCACACTGATCGTTCTCAGCCCCGCCTGGCCATTCCTCTTCAGTGATTTCGACCGAGCTGTCGGCCACTTCCGACGCTACACACGAAGGTCTTTGACCGCCGCGGCCCCCGCGTCAGTCAAGCTCGAACGACTCTTCTTCCTGGACAGTCTGGGAACGGTGTTGTCACTCGGAAACCGACTGTTGCTGGGACACCCTCAGCCAAAACGCAGCCAGGTTCAGTTCTGGGACCGGTTCGTGATCCCCGTGTCCCGCTGCCTTGATGCCTGCATCGGTTACTGCTTCGGTCGCTCCATCATCGGTGTCTGGCGAGCCTCGCAATCAAGTTCTCAGCCGGTCAGTGT
>JAPOLP010000090.1 GCA_029977045.1 Planctomycetota bacterium | reverse complement strand
TCTGCTGATTGCAGCGACGGTAATGCTTGTCTTCTACCCGCTGATGTCCGGTCGGAGTTCCGCTGAGACGATCAGTTACAGCGACTTCAAGAAGAAGGTCGAAGCTGGCGACCTGAATCCGACGAACGTTCACGAACTCTTCTTCCGCATCAACGCGATCACGTACCAGGACGAGCCTGCTCCAGAGGACAGCACGGAAACCAGCAGCACGGCGAAGAAGTTCCAGATTCCCGCTGGCTCAATGCACTCCGAAGCGCGGGACACACTCTGCAAACTGCTGGACGAAAAAGGCATTGAGTACGAGTTCGAACATGGTCCGTCGAACTGGGATGCCTACCTGATGTTGATTCTGATCGCCGCACCGTTCCTGCTGCTGTTTGTTCTCATGCTGCGCAGAGTCGGTGGTGCTGGCGGAGCGCTTGCGTTCGGACGCAGCCGCGGCAAGGTGTACGCTCAGGATGACCTGGGCATCACGTTTGACGACGTGGCTGGCATTGACGAAGCAGTCGAGGAACTCAAGGAAGTTGTTGAGTTTCTGAAGTCGCCCGGCAAGTACCAGGCGCTCGGTGGCCGCATTCCCAAAGGCGTGCTGCTGGTGGGCCCGCCAGGAACCGGCAAGACGTTGCTGGCCAAAGCCGTGGCCGGTGAAGCTGGAGTTCCGTTTGTCAGCCTGTCCGGTTCGGACTTCGTCGAGATGTTCGTCGGCGTTGGTGCTGCCCGCGTCCGCGACATGTTCCAGCAGGCCGCTCAGCGATCACCGTGCATCATCTTCATCGACGAACTCGACGCGCTTGGCAAAGCCAGATCAGCGGGAGTTCCCGGCAGTCACGACGAGCGTGAGCAGACGCTCAACGCATTGCTCGTCGAAATGGACGGCTTCGGTTCGGATCAGAGTGTCATCGTGATGGCCGCGACGAACCGAATCGACGTTCTCGATCCCGCACTGCTGCGGCCAGGCCGGTTCGATCGGCACGTCATCGTTGACCGCCCGGACATCAAAGGGCGCGAGCGGATCCTCAAGGTCCACTCGACGAAGGTCAAAATCAACGAGACTGTCGACCTGTCACGGGTTGCGAAGCTGACCGCCGGTTTTGTCGGAGCTGACCTCGCGAACCTGGTCAACGAAGCTGCTCTGCTCGCCGCACGCAAGGGACTGAAGTGCGTCACGATGAAAGAGTTTGAGGAAGGCTTCGAACGCGTCGTTGCCGGCCTCGAAAAGCAGAGCCGCGTCTTTGACGAGGAAGAGAAAGAACGCACGGCGTACCACGAATGCGGGCACGGACTGGTGGCCTGCAGCCTTCCGCACACCGATCCAGTCCACAAGATTTCGATCATCCCGCGCGGCCAGGCACTCGGTTACACGATGCACCGGCCCGACACGGAGCGTCACAACAAAACTCAGTCCGAGCTGACCAGCACGATCTGCTGCCTGCTCGGCGGCATCGCCGCGGAAGAAGTCGTCTACAACGAAACGTCTGTCGGTGCTCAGAACGACCTGCAGCGCGCGACGGATATCGCCCGGCGAATGGTCACGGAATTCGGCATGAGCCCGAAGCTCGGTCGTATCCACTACAGCGAGTCGCGGTCATCGCCGTTTCTGGGAGTCAGCACTGCGGGCGAACCGATCCACGCCGAGCAGACGATTCGCGAGATCGATCTCGAAGTGAAGCGGATTCTCGACGAGTGCAACGCAACGGTGCTCGACATTCTGCGCCGCCGCCGTGCGGTCCTCGAACAGATGACGCGCGAGCTGCTCGAAGTCGAGACGATGGACGCTGACCATCTCAAGCGGATTCTCGACGAGCATCATCCTGGCCCGCAGATCGTGCCCGGTACGCACCCCAAACCAGGCAAGACGGACGAGATTGCGGACGAAGACGACGACATCTTCGAGACCGACGACGAGTCGCCTCAGTCTGGCACCGCCGAAGCCAACTGAGCCTCTGTTGGAGGGCTTGCGCCCTTCCGCTAGCTCGTCGCACCGTCAGCAGGTATGACTGGAAATCAGCCGTACCAGTGCAGCGGCGTCTCCACTTCGACGCAGTTCGAGCTTTACGGGGTCCGTGTGTCCCGAGAGCCACAGCGTGATGTCGGCGTCGAGGTCGAAGTGGCCGGCTGTCTCGACAGAGAACTTCACGATGCTGCGATACGGAATGGAAACGTACTCGGTCTTCCGCCCCGTGAGCCCCTGCTTGTCGACGAGGATGATCCGCCGGTTCGTGAGCACGGTCAGATCGCGGACGAGCTGATAGGCCAGTTCGACCTGCTCTCCCGAGATCAGAATCTTGTCCAGCTGCTCCTCGATCTTCTCGGCGTCGGCTTCCGATGACAGGCCCAGCATCCCGCTGAGGAATCCCATACTGACGCTCCCTTCTTTCGGTCCACGAAATGGATTATTCAACGGCCCCGCCCAACGGCGTGAGATCGTATTCAGACTTCCGAACGCTCTGGAGAATCCCGCATGAGAATCGCCGCCCTTCTCGTTGCAGTCCTCGTCGTCGTACTGCCCCGCATTGTGACAGCTCAGAACACGACTAACTTTCCGCACATCGGACACGTTGACCGATTCAGCGACGAACTTGACGGCCTGATTGGCAAGGATGCGGTCATCGAAGTGCTCTGCGGCGGCTTCGACTGGGCGGAAGGTCCTGTCTGGGTGCCTGAAAGGGAAAACAAGTTCGGCGGCTTCGTCCTCTTCTCTGACATCCCGCACAATGCCGTGATGAAGTGGCAGGAAGGCACCGGCGTTTCGATCTTCATGCAGCCCGCCGGCTACACCGGAGTCGCTGATTACGGACGCGAACCCGGCAGCAACGGACTGGCACTCGACAAAGCCGGGAGGCTGGTTTTGTGCGAACACGGGGACCGGCGCATCTCGGTGCTCACGCCAGGCGGCGGCAAGATGACGCTCGCCGACCGCTGGAACGGCAAGCGGCTGAACAGCCCGAACGATCTGGCGATCCGCAGCAACGGCGACATCTTCTTCACCGACCCGATTTACGGCCTGCCGCAACGTGAGAACGATCCGATGCGCGAGATCGACTTCTGCGGCGTCTACCGCCTGCAGTCCGACGGTACCGTGACTCTGCAGTCGAAGGCGCTGTCGCGTCCGAACGGCATCGGGTTCTCGCCTGACGAATCAACGCTGTACGTTGCCAACAGCGACGGCGGCGACCCGGTCTGGCGAGCCTTCCCTGTCAAAGAGGACGGCAACCTCGGCGAACCACGGCCCTTCTTCGATTCCTCAAAGGAAGATCGCATTCCAGCAGGCGGCGGTGACGGCCTGAAAGTCGACGTCAACGGCAACGTCTTCGCGACCGGACCGGGCGGCGTGCTCGTTCTGTCTCCCAGGGGCGAACTTCTGGGCCGGATCGTGACCGGAGAACGCATCGCCAACGTCGGATGGGGCAACGATGGCTCGGTCCTGTATCTGACGTCCGACATGTATCTCTGCCGGATTCAGACGAAGACCCGAGGAACTGGCTCTGCGACTCGATAACGGTTTAGCGTTGAACCCGTTTCGAGCCTCGCTCTGCTGACCTGTCCAACGTAGACTGCCGCCCCGAATTCAATACACGAAGCAGCCGCTCGCCACTGCGCGAGCCATCCGGCGGCAGCATCCCCTCAATCTCAGATTTCAGATCAGGCTCATGGACTCTCAGCACCAGCACTTCGAGACCCGCTCGGTCCACACCGGCGTCGCGAAAGACAGTTCCTACAACAGCGTCATCACGCCGATTTATCCGTCGTCGACGTTCTACTGGGACGACCTGCAGACGACGAAAGGCTACGACTACACGCGCAGCGGGAACCCGACGCGGACGGGCCTCGAACAGAACATCACCGCGCTGGAAGGTGGCATCGATTGCCGCGCGACCTGCACCGGTATGTCGGCGATTACCGCCGTGCTGCACATGTTCCAGCCCGGCGATCACATCATCGCGTCCGACGATATCTACGGCGGAACGTACCGGCTCTTCGCGGACGTCTTCACGCGGCAGGGGCTCGAATTCTCGTTCGTCAAGATGACCGACGCGGCGAACGTCAAAGCCGCTCTGAAAGCCAACACCAAGTGCATCTGGATCGAGACGCCCAGCAACCCGCTGCTGAACATCGTCGACATCGCTGCCGTCGTTGAGATCGCTCAGTCAGCTGGCGCGATCACGATCGCCGACAACACGTTCCTCTCGCCGTACCTGCAGCGACCGTTCGAGTTCGGCGTCGACATCGTGCTGCACTCGACCACCAAGTACATCAACGGGCACTCGGACGTTGTTGGCGGTGCGATTGTCACTCGCCAGAAGGAACACGCTGAACGGGTTGCGTACCTCGTCAACGCACTCGGACTGGCGTGCTCACCCTTTGACGCGTGGCTTGTCCTGCGTGGCGTGAAGACGCTTGCTCCCCGAATGCAAGCTCACCAGCGGGGCGCTCAGGCACTCGCCGAAATGCTCGACGCTCATCCCGCTGTCGAAAAAGTTTACTATCCCGGTCTGCCGACGCATCCGCAGCATGAACTGGCAAAGCGTCAGCAGAAGGGTTTCGGGGCGATGATGAGCTTCGACGTCGCGGGCGGACGCCCGGCAGCCGAGCACGTCTTCAAGACTGCGACGCTGTACTCGCTCGCCGAGTCGCTCGGCGGTGTCGAATCGCTGTTCGAGTATCCCGAATCGATGAGCCACGCGTCGATGACGCTCGAAGCCCGACGCGAAGCCGGCATCACCGAAAAGACAATCCGGGTCTCGGTCGGCATCGAGAACCCGGATGATCTGGTTACCGATATGAAGCAGGCTCTGGATTCGATCTGAGCCGAGCTGAAACTCTACGCGAGTTTCGTTACTGCGACCGCGATCGACTGAGCTGGCTTCAGCGGACGACGGGTACTTGTGTTGGCACGTACTCGTACGTCACGACCTGCTCTTTTCGCGTCTGCTGGACCGGAACCTGCACGGTCACGGGTACCTGTATCGTCTGGACAGTCGGCTGGTGGTCAAGCACCTGCTGCGTCTGGTACTGAGTGACGAAATTCGTTACCGGTGCCTGGAATGTGTACTGCTGGTCGACCCAGACCTGCCGGTTCTCAACGGTCTCGACCATCTGAGTCACCGGAGTACCGGCAGAGTACGTCGAAATTCCGCCGAGTCCCGTCTGCACGCACTGGCATTGAGTCGTGACTGGCCGCTGCACTCGCACAGCCACGTTCTGCAGAACACGCCGCGTGCCGATCATCGTTTCCAGTGTCTGGACCGGAACGGTGACGGGAACGGACATCGTGCGATAGACCGGCTGCATGACGGTCTTCTGGTAGGTCTCGTATCGGACCTGATTCACCATCACGGTTTCGACGCGGTCGACGTCTGTGACCTTTGGCACGGCTTGGTAAATCGTCTGCATCTGACCGCAGGTCGGAGCAGCCTGTACCTGCTGGCACGGAACACAGCCGGTTGAGGCAGTCAGTTGCGGGGCGGCAGGAGCACAGTCCGTCTGGACACGAGGCACCCAGACCTGTGTCTGTGGAGCTGAAAAGGTCTGAGGACCGCAGCCGGAATCGGCGATCGCGGACTGCACGGCGAACAGAATCGCCCCAGATGTGCAGGCGTTTGCAATAATACGTCCAATCATTGTCTCTCTCCTCTGAATGGACAAAGTAACGATTGGAGCGATTGTGCTGGATATGTCGATTATGTCAACTATGTATCTTTCTTATGTTTCCTATTTTGAGCCCGGGCCGGTTGGGAGAGTCGGTACTCGGCTGATTCTGCGGCTGCCTGGTCACTCATCCGCCGACTGCAGGATGAAGTCAGGCATCATTTGAATCTGGCCCGAGCGGTCGACGCAGCCGAGTGTCGACGTCCCGATCGCCAGTAGTTCTCCGTCGCGGAACAGTTCGTACTTATGTTCGAGCTTGGCCGGGCTGATTCGTTCGATGGTTGTCCGCAGCGTAATCAGGTCGTCGTACCGGATTGGTGACTTGAAGCGGCACTCGACTTTGGCGACGACCAGAAACAGACCGTCTTCCTCCATCTTCCGATAATCTCCGCCCGCCGCGCGAAACAACTCGGTCCGTCCGATCTCAAAGTAGACGAAATACCGCGAGTGATGCAGAAACCCCATTGCGTCGGTTTCCGCATACCGAACCCGAAGCTCAACCTCGTGCTGCCTCATCGTCTTGCCGATCCTCTGGAATTAGCGAAACTCGCGCAGAGTTTCGGCGCCCCATCTCTCGTGCCGAAACTCTGCGCGAGTTTCGCTACACGTGTCTCTTCACTGATTGTTCGCGTCACGAATTCCGAGCCAGCAGCCGGACTGCCAGCGCGAGTCGCGAGGCATCTTCCGGCAGAACGCTGCGCAGGTCGAGCAGCACTTCGTCGGATTGAATCCGGCTGAAGACTCGAATCCGTCCTGTGCGAAGTTGTCTGGCCAGCTCATCCGCTGAGAGCGTTTCATGCCGCAGTGCGAGAACCGTTGTTGGCAGTTCGACCGCTGGCAGTGAGCCGCCGCCAACCTGCGCGGTCGCGTCCCGTACGTCGATACTTAGTCCGTCAACGTCGCCGATTTCGTCGAGCACAGCTTCAGCTCGCTCCCGCAATTCATCCTCCGATGCCTGCAGCATGGAGAGTGTCGGGATCTCGGTCTCGGCAACACCGCGAACGTACGACGTCAGTGTTGCTCCCAGTGCTGCCAGCGTCAGCTTGTCGACTCGGACAGTTCGCGAGAGTGGATGGTTTCGCACTCGACCGACGACTCCGGATCGTCCGACGATAATCCCGCACTGCGGTCCGCCGAGCAGCTTGTCTCCGCTGCCGAGCGTGACGTCGGCACCGGCGGCCACGCTGTTCTGAAACGTCGGCTCGGCAGGCAGCCCGGCTCGCGTCACGTCGAACAGGGCACCGCTGCCGATATCGTCGATCGAGACTATTCCGCGTTCGCGAGCCAGCGCGAACAGCTCAGCCGGTTCCGGCTTCTCGGAGAATCCAACCACGCGGTAATTCGACGGGTGCACGACCATGATGGCGGCAGTGTCGTCGTTGATCGCCTGCTCATAGTCGGCCAGCTTTGTCCGATTCGTTGTCCCGACCTCCCGGAGCTTCGCGCCGCTGAGTTCAAAGATCTCGGGCAGGCGGAACGAGCCACCGATCTCGATCAGTTCACCGCGCGAGATGATGACTTCGCGTCCGGCACACAGAGCCTGCAGTGTCAGCAGCGTCGCCGCCGCGTTGTTGTTGACGACGAGCGATGCTTCCGCACCGGTCAGGGTCTTGAGTGCTGGCTCAACCTGATAACCGCGATACCGTCGACCGCCCGTCTCGACATCGACCTCGCAGTTGCACGCCGCGGCGCAGTCGAGCACGGCCTGCCGGGCGGCCGCTGACAGAGGGGATCGCCCGAGACTCGTATGCAGCACAACGCCTGTCGCGTTGATGACGTTGCCAATCTGCTGCCACTCGGACTTTTCCGCGAGACGAACGACCGCTTCAGCGATCTGATCCCGCAACTCGTCTCGGCTGACACTGGCTCCTGTATTGCCGCCTCGCTGCCGTTCAAGCAGCTCGTCCCGCTTCGACGCGATGGCTATTCGAGTCCACTCCAGCACGCTCGTCCGACCGTGCTCCGCAATCAGGTCGAGCAGCACCGAGTGTTCGAGCAGTTCGTTAACGGAAGGCAGTTCACGAAGCATTTCGGAAGTGAGCTTTGGCAGGAGTCAATGGCTTGCCGCCTGAATTCAGAAGCGACGGCGAGGCTGATGCGGGCGATGGACGACAAGGTAGCAATGCCGCCAGAGAAGCACACCACAGATCAGCAGTGCGATCAAGGTTGTAAAGAAAACGTAGGCAAGTGGACGCCGCCCTGTCCCGACCACCCGAGCTGAGTCTTCGCTCGCCGGAATATATTCAACCTCAATATCGTTACCCGCCAGAAGCTGCCGCTCGGCAGGAACGTGTTCAAACTCCCGGTGCTCAACGTTGCGACCGTCTCGAAACGTGTACTCAATTGACGTCTGCGTTCCGCCCGCGATGGGCCGCGAATTCACGACTCGCGCGTTCGCTGTCTCTCCCCAGATGACGTAACGGGCCTCGTAGATTCCCATCAGATTCACGATGACGAGAACGATCGTGAGTCGAACCAGTGGTCGGATCGAAAAATCGTCAGCACCGTCTGCAGCAAGATCGATCGCGAAATCGCCAGCGTCCATTTTCTGTGTCCTGAAGGAGTTCCGACATCGAGGAATTCAATCAGGCAACGCGGCTCAATTCAGGTGGATCGGCTCTCAGCTGAGATTTCTGCGAGAAAACGAGGTTACTTGCTGGATCCAGAAGGCAACTCAAACGCCGCAGGCTCGACTTCGACGGGTATGCCGCCGCTCGGAATCTCTCGCCCCAGCGTCCACAGAACGCCCTGTGTCATCAACCGCCGATAGCTCTCGTGCTTCCAGTTTTCGTGGAAGTGCAGGCCGGTAAAACCGAATGAGCGGCCTCCGTCGGGCCGCTGCCAGGCCCAGCTGACAACGTGCGGCTGACCTTCGATCTGCACGCGAATCAGCGGCGCGATCTGCTCAGCGGGCTGCTGAAACTTCAGCGCGAAGTAGAACTCCTCATGCACCGGAATGGTCTGAACGCCGCGCAGCACTGGATGCCTGGGCGAGGCCAGTTCAAGTTGAGTGTCGACAACCTTGTACCGCCGATCCGGGCCTCCGTGACAGCCGCCGAAGAGTTCGAGCCACTTCGGGATGTTCTCCGCATCGCGAGTTCCCATGCCCCAGTGCAGGCACGCCAGGCCACCGCCTCGCTTCGCCAGTGCCTGAAACGCCGCGAGCCGTTTGGCGTCATCCTGAATCCACTTCGCTCCCTGCGAAACAAACACGACGGCAGCGTCGGCTCCGTCGAGAAGTTCCGGCCCGTCAGCCCACTCGCCGTCCGCACTGACAACGATCGTCTGCAGATTCTCAATCCGACTGAGCGGTTTTCCGAGCAGCCGGACGCCAGCGTTGTACTCATGCGTCGCCGCCGGATGCCCGTCCGGCCCCTGACCAATAAGCAGAACGCGTTTGACGTCGGCAGCACCGCAGTCGCTGATGAGGCTCGATACAGCGAGGCAGACTGCGAGAGAGATGATCAGTTTCATGTCGCCCTCTTCAGTCGACTGTGGAGGTCCGCTTAAGTACGAACAAGCCCAGCCATACTGAGCTGATCAGGATCGCTCCACCGGTAACCAGACCACCCTCACGATAATCAACTCCAAGCAGGCAGAGGATGACTCCCCCAGCCATCATCAGATACCCAATGAAGTAGCCCGTCGTCGACATCGCGAAGCTCCTAAAATGTGGCCTTCAACCCGCATGCCGCCCGGCAGCGGTCGAGCACTTCCTTGCCCACCTCGCGGGCCTTTGCCGCTCCGGCCCGCAGGATGTCTTCGACCGTGTCCGGGTCCTGTTCGAGCTTCTCGCGGCGCTCGCGAGCTTCAGCAAAATGTTCCATCGCGGCGTCATGCAACGCCCCCTTCGCCTCGCCGTAGCCCATGCCGCCGGCTCGGTAACGATCGGCCAGAGCGTCCTGCTGCTCCTGAGTGGCGAAGAGTTTGTAGAGCGCGAAGACCGAGCACGTTTCCGGATCCTTCGGAGCCTCTACCGCCTTTGAGTCCGTCTTCACCGAGTTGATCTTCTTCTTCGTCCTCTTCGGAGTCTCAAACAGCTCGATCGTGTTGTTGTAGCTCTTCGACATTTTCTCGCCGTCGATGCCGGGCACCTTCGCGGCAGACTCAACGACCTTGGCGTTCGGAAGTTTGAGCGCCTCGACGCCGTACGTGTTGTTGAAGCGGGCTGCGATGTCGCGCGTCACTTCGATGTGCTGCACCTGGTCGAGCCCGACCGGCACGACGTCGCTGTCATACAACAGAATGTCCGCCGCCATCAGCACGGGGTACGTGAAGAGCCCTGCGTCGGCCGCCAGTCCCTTCGCCTTCTTGTCCTTGTAGGCATGGCACTTTTCGAGCAGGTGCATCTGCGTGAGCGTCATCAGCAGCCAGGTCAGTTCGGTGACTTCCGGCACGTCCGACTGCCGGAACAGCGTCGCCTTTGCCGGATCAAGTCCCAGCGCCAGCAGGTCGAGCGCCGCGTCCTGGACGAAACCTCGCAGCGTCTCCGGCTCACGAACGGTCGTCAGAGCGTGGTAGTCGGCGATGAAGTAGAACGCCTGCTCGTTGTCCTGCAGGTCGATGTACTGCCGGATCGCTCCGAAGTAGTTGCCCCAGTGAAATCGTCCAGTCGGCTGAATGCCGGAGAGAATCTTCATCAGTAAAGGTCCGGTCCTGTTTGCAATCCCGCAGGGTGCGTCTCGATGCACCAGTCAAATCTGGTTCTGGCGACGGTGCGAAACGAGAAACGCCTCAACGGCGGGTGTCCACGTCGTGCTGAGAGGCCGGATTCTGACAACTGCCCGATTCCCCGGCAAACGCCGCCGACACTGTGGCAGCTTCGGCCTCCCGAGCCCGATTCGAACCATCCGACACGACCCGCAACAACCCGCCTGGCTCAGCGTCCGAGCGGCAACAGCCCGCGTTTTTTGAGTTGAACCGGCCACCGACGACCGATAAAACGCTTGGACTTCTAAACCGGGCGATTAACTCAGCGGCTAGAGTGCCATCTTCACACGGTGGAAGTCACTGGTTCGAATCCAGTATCGCCCATCCCGAACGGTCGCGTGCTCCCGCACGCGACCGTTTTTGCTTATCTGCGCAGGGGATTTAAGCGTCTCGTATTTTTCGCCGTGTGCGTTCGTACGGGGGAGAACCGAGGCCAGACGGCACTGTTTTTTGCTGATAGGTGCAGACAGTTGGCGGCTTCGTCGCGTCAGACCGACTCTCGCGATTCAGGAGCCGACAGCAGCCAACGGCTTCGCCATCCATCATCTCAGTCAGTGGCTTGCCCGGGACGACTGTGGGCAGAACGTGATCGGCGCTTAGGTCTTCTTCAGCCAGTCCAGGCCGTCGTCAGCAAATGGATGCAGGTTCTCCAGCGATTTTTCCTTCGGCAGCAGTTCGAGGAACGCGGCGGCGATTTTCAGGTCGGACCTCGTCGTTATCTTGATGTTCAGCGGCGAGCCTTCGACGACGCTGACCGGGTGGCCCAGGTTTTCGACGAGACTGGCTTCGTCGGTGGCCGGTAGCGAGCCTCGCTGGGCGTAGGCGTCGAGCAGCAGATTGCGGCGGACGACCTGTGGAGTCTGGGCGGCGTAGAGGCCGGTGCGGGGGACGGTCTTTTCGATGCGGCCGTTGGCGACCTTCTTCACGGTGCTGGAGATCGGAGTGCCGGGGATCGCGGCGCCGGTTTCGATCGCGGCGGCGAAGATCTCGTCGATCCACGGCCTAACGATCAGTGGGCGAGCGGCGTCGTGGACGGCGACGTAGTCGATGTCGGAACGAACCTTCGCTAGGGCGTTCTGCACCGAGTCTGCTCGTTCGGCTCCGCCCGCGACAACGTCGATGTCCATAAAGGCCAGGTTCGGCTGAAACTTCTCCTTGAACCAGTCGAGGTCGTCGGGCGAGACGACGATCAGCATCTGCGCGACGTCGTCGCGGTTCTGAAATGCCTCAGCCGACCGCAGCCAGACGGCGCGGCCTTTCAGTTCCTGAAAGACTTTCTTCTCGCGCGGCGATTTCGCTCCAAACCGCGAGCTCTGTCCCGCCGCCGCCAGGATCACTGCAAACTTCGCCATTGCCCGAGCCTCCTTCGTGCTGCCTGTCTCTTGCAACGCGAAGCTTACGGTGCCGCAGGCTGAGACTGAACTGCCGTGCGACTTTGAAACGCTGAGACGCTACGGAACGATCGAACTCTCAGTGGAGCGACTGGGGGACAGAATGATGGGATTACAGAATGATGGCTGGTGAGATGATTCTGTTCTGAATGATTCTGTTTTGCCTGGGTCAGCGTTG
>JAPOLP010000032.1 GCA_029977045.1 Planctomycetota bacterium | reverse complement strand
CGACGACGTTTCTGATGTTCTGGTCGGTCGGCATCCTGATCCTGAAATGGCTGAACCTGAAGCAGCAGCGAGAATCGATGCTGCTCGACGTGCTACCGACCGAAGTCGCGGGCGAGATCACGATCGACTCGCTGAACAACTTCGTCAAACACATCAACTGTCTGCCGGTTGGCGGGTCGGAGAGCTTTCTGATCAACCGCGTGCTGCGCGGCATCGAGCACTTCCGCGTCCGCAAGAGTGCCGCCGAAACCGTCACGATGATGGAGTCGCAATCGGCGATCGATGCGAACAACGTCGCGGGCAGCTACACGCTACTCAAAGCCTTCATCTGGGCTCTGCCGATCCTCGGCTTCATCGGGACCGTCGTCGGCGTCAGCGCGGCGGTCGCGAGTCTCGCCAGCAGTCTCGATTCGGCAGCGGATATGACGGCAATGAAAGGAGCGCTCAACTCCGTCTTCGCGGGCCTGGGCACGGCGTTCGACACGACGCTGTTGGCACTCATCATGAGTATGCTCGTCAAGATTCCAACTTCGGCACTGCAGAAGACCGAAGAGGACCTGATCACTGCCGTCGACGAATACTGCAACGAAAACCTGCTGCGACGGCTGAACGACGGTCGCGAAGGCGGTGCCGAACGAGGAGCCGGCGGCAACGGTGCTAACGTCACGATCTTCCGCGAAGCTGTCGAAGCCGCGATGGGCACTCACCACGCCGAACTGGAGCAGTGGCTGACAAAGCTCGACGCGATCGGTGGCAAGCTGACCGAACAGGTCGCCGAGGGCTGGGACAAAATCAACACGCGCATTCAGAAGCAGCAGCTCGAACATTCGACGCAGCTCCAGCAGCAGCAGGCTGATCAGCAGAAGAGTCTGCAGGCCCAGCTCAACCAGATGGCGGCCTCAGCGGCAGAGATTCAGCAGACGCTGGCGACCGTCGGCAGCCAGGCCGCGACGATGCAGAACGACGTAACCGGCTCGTTTGCGCAGGCTCAGACTACTTTGCAGCAGCAGTTTGCCGGCCTGCAACAGGGACTCAACAGCCTGAGTGCCGTGCTGCAGCAGCTCGGCCAGCAGCAGGTCATCGTCCAGCAGGTGCAGCCGCCGAAGAAACGCGGCTGGTTCAGCAAGGCCCGTTAAAAGGGAAAGGCGAAGTCATGGCCCGACGGCCTCGCGGCGAAGACGACGACGTCTCTCTGTTCCCGTTCCTGAGCATCATCGCATGCGTGATCGGCGTGCTGACGATGATGATCTCGACGCTGGCACTCGCGCAGATGGACAACCCCGACGTCGCCCTGATCGAAGCTTACGAAAAGTCAGCCGGCGAACTGTCCACTGCCGAGGCCGAAGTCGCGCGACTGAAGAAGCTGTTGGACGACAAGATCGGCCCCGGGGCCGCGACCGTTCGCGAAGATGTCTCGGCCAGTGAGAAAGAACTCGCGGAGCTGGCTGCGGAACTCGAAAAGATCCACAAACAGCTTGCTGAGCAGCAGAAGGTCAAGGTCGTCATCCCGCAGCTTGATCCAGCCCAGCGAGAAAGCGTCGCGTCGATGCAGACGCAGTTGACCGACCTGACCGAAGAGCTGGCGATCCTGGAGAAGGACCTGTCGGAACGGAAAGAGGCCAGCGAGTCACAGGTGACGATTCTGCCGGGCGGGACGGGAGTCAATTTCACTCCGCACTTTGTTGAGTGCGCCGCGGATTCGATCGTCCTGCACACGCTGAACCCGCCGAAGCGCATCCGCACCGCAAGCGCCGTCGCCGACGCGGACTTCGTCGCGCTGCTGCAGCGCGTTGCCAACAACGCGAACGATTCGATCGTCTTTCTCGTCCGCAGCGACGCGCTAAGCACGTACCGCACCGTCCGTCAGATCTGCACTGACCGCGACATCCGCAACGGCAAGCTGCCCGTGGTCGGTGCCGGACGGATCGACCTGAGCCATTTCGCGACACAGAAGCCCGCCGCCGCGAAGCCCGACGAAACAAAAAAGTAACGAACCCGAAGCGTTCCCATGAAAACGTTGAAACGCTATGACGACGAAGACGGCGGGCTCGACTCGCTGCTCGACACGATGACCAACGTTGTCGGCATTCTGGTGCTCGTACTGATCGTGACTCAGCTCGGCGTCAGCGACGCGTTGACCGAAATCACCGCAAACTCGAACGTCACGCAGGAAGACCTCGACGCCGCGAAACAGCAGCTCGCGTCACTCGCGCAGGAAAAGCAGCAGCTCACCGACCAGGCGTCGTCGGTCGCGTCGTTCGATATCGAAGCCGAACGCGAGCGGCTGCGGCGGCTGAAGGAAACGCTGGAGGCTCAGAAGAAGCTGCTTGCTGACGAGTCGAAAAAGGCGAACGAGTTCTCTCTGGCACTCGATCGCGACCGCGAAACGGCCACGAAGAACAAGAAGGAAATCGAGGACACTCAGCAGAAGCGTCAGGAGTTGCAGGCAAATTTGGAGAAGTCGCTCGAACGCCGGGCCGAAATCCAAGCGTTGCTCGACAAGACGCCGCGACGTTCGGGATCGGCTCCCGAGAAGGTCGTCACGATTCCGAACCCCCGCCCTGCCCCGGAAGGCGCGCGTCAGGTCATCCTGGTCTGTGCGAACAATCGGCTGTACCCGCTGAACCTGGACGACATCCGCAAAGACGCCGAGGCAAAATCAAGGCAAATCATCACACGGCAGCGGCTGAATCTGGATCCGGCCAAAGGAATCGATCCGGAGAAGTTCGAGAAGCTGTACACGAAGCTCAAATACCCGACCGACGACTTCTTCGATGTCGAATACTTCGTGGCAGGCAAGCGCTGGCCGCAGATGAAACTGATTCCTAAAGAGGGCCGCGGCGCGGCAGAATCCGAACTGCGACGGCCTCAGTCGCGTGTCCGCAAGATGCTGGCACAGCTCGATCCCGAGAAGTTCTACGCGAGGTTTTACGTGCTGCCGGACAGCTTCGACGTCTACCTGACCGCGCGGCAGGTCATGGCCGAACAGGGAGTCCTCGCGGGCTGGGAACCGCAGTCGCAGGATTGGATCTTCACAGCAGGAGTCGGCGGCGGCATCGAACTCGGCCCACAGATCCCGCCGAATCCGAACCCGCCTACAACTACACCAGCTAAACCGGCGAATGTGATCGACTGATGGCAGCGGGACGCCGATCAGCGATTCGATTCCAGCTCGTCGGCGAAGCGCAACAGCTCGTCAGCGGCGGCGCGTTCACGAGCAGGATCGACCGTCGAAGTTTCGAGATACCCTTGCTGCAGTTCCGCGCTGGGATACTCGAATGCCGGGCCGGATTCAGCGGTTTCAGCAAACAGCCCGCTGGAGAGGCGTTCGAGTGCAGACTCATTCGGGAAACACACCGGGATAATTCGCCCCAGGACGGATCGTTCATTACTGCCGTCGTCCGAGGCTGAGGGGACCGTCACGTTTCCGTCCTTGCTGATCGTCATCCAGCCTGCCGGCTCATCCGGAATGCGGATTTCCGGTACCAGTGGCAATGGCCCCTCAGGCGTCCTTACTCCGAGACATCCGTCCTTCGTCCGGCACAACAACCCGGTCCGCGTCACGCATCGCCGGTCTCCGTGCTTCACCATCAGCCACCCTGCGTCGTAGATGGCGACATCAAGCGAGTTGCCGGTCAGCGTCGGCTCTCCCGACCGCGCATCGAGGCGAGTCAGCCAGGAGATTTCGCTTGCGGCAACTGCTTGAGCGTCGTCACGTGGTTCTACTGCCTGGCCTGCGTCCGAAGCAGCGGCGTCAGTAACAGCCTTCGGTGAGCCCCCGACGCCGATCACTACAATTTCTGAGCGCCGGTAGCCGGGCGTCTTCTGGTTGCGAAGGTTCAATCGCAGATTAGCCTCGACCGCGTGGCGGAACTCTTCAATCTCTGGGCTCAACTGGCGTTTGGCTGCGGGAGCGTCTTCAGCCGCTACGGCGGGCGCAGCGGACAGCACCTGGCTCAATGGGCCGCCTTCGCCGGACGCCAGTTCGATCGCTGGCCGCAATTGATCGTCGTCCGGCACCGCGAGCAATCTGGGCTCGGATGCATCAGCACCGAAGACTGATGAGCCTTCCGGAAGCGACGGAAACGACTCCGACTCGACGCCCAGAGTTGCTGCGGCAACTTTGCCCAGCCGCTTTCTAATCTCGACGAGTTCGTCGGCCTGTTCGTCGGAAAGTCCGGTCAGCTCAGCCCGCCAGACTTCTTCGTCAAACGGTTCGACCGACTTCTCCTCTGAAGATCGAGCAGTTGCGGGACTCCGCGATGACTGGTCATCACTGAAAGCCACAGCTTCACCGGAAACGGCTTCCGGGAAATACTGGACCGCGTCGTCGTCAGACTCTGCAGCAACACCGTCGCCGAGTGACGCCACTCCTTCCGACAGCGAACCTATCTCTGCCGGACTACCCGATTCAGGATCCGAGCCGAAGAGGCCGTCCGACGATCCCGCCAGCGTCACTCGACCGGATAGTTCGGACGTTCGGCCAGATTGAAACGCGGGCTCGGGGCCGAGTCGCCAGCCGATCGCAATTCCCAGAACGAGTGTCGCGACCGGGACCAGCGTTGACGAAATCGATTGAGAGCGAGTCACGTCTGCCTCCGTGCAGGTTCGTGGTTTCGCGGGTGAGAATCAGTTCGCAGCAGCGGGCTTTTTCGGCTGTGGAGCGATTCGCTTCAAGACGTAATGCCGCGGTTTCGGCTGATTGATCTCGAAGATGCGGTCTTCGATTTCCTTCGCGGCGGCGTTGTGAACGGCGACGCGGTCGTTGATCTGCCCCATGTCCGGGTACTTTTCTTCAACCTTCTGGCGAGCTTCGTCGTCCGCAGCATCACGCTTCATCCGAGCGTATCCCTGGAAACGCCCCCACTCATTCCGCAGGCTGCGGACCGGACCGGCGTTACGCTCCTTATTGGCATTCGCGACTGCCAGAGCCTGCTGATACTGCGGCGTCTTCGCATTCTCCTGCAGCTCGATGTGCCGAGCCAGAGCGTCCGACGCGAACGCACCAACGACCTCGCCGTCGATTGAGAGTTCGTAACGGCCCGGAGCGAGGCCATGTACTTCGAGAGCCTCGCGGCTGTGCTTGTGGCCGAGCTTCGTCAGCTTCGCACCGAGTTGAGCCTCTTCCGGAACAACCCACGGCAAGCCGTCTGCCAGCCAGGTGAATTCGACGCCGTCATCGGTCTGCTTCAGGTCCGAGATCGCGCCACCACTGACCTGAGACCGCGGCTCGGCATTGCCTGCGAGGATGACGCGGATGTTCGACAACTGCTTCTGCAGGGCGAGGTCGTTGACAATCGCTACTGCCATGACGACCTGCCCCGGAGCGTCGGGATGCACGGCGTCACGGATCAGCGTAAAGCTGGCGTCGGTCTTGCGTTCGGCCAGCGTGATGTTGTTAAGCGGTCCCCACATGTCGACGAAGCCGTGCCCATTTTCAACCGCGACTTCCCGCAGCCAGGTTCCGTAGTAAGACAGCACGGAATTGTAGAGTTCCAGCCGGTCGTCCGGAGCCTTGCGATTCGGCGGTGCGAAGAGGCGCGAGGCCCGCGAATCGTACATCGTCGGCGTCATCAGAATCGGCTTTGCACCGATGCCTGTCAGCCGGCCAACCAGTTCGGTCATGTCTTTGTGGTACGTGTCGAACGTCGCCTGGTCGAACGGACGATACGTGCCGTCGTTCATTCCGAGCAGCACCGTCACGTACTTCGGTTTGTAAGCGGCGACGTCATCGTCGAACCGAGCCAGAGCATCCCACGCGCGAGCCCCACCGACACCTGCGTTGTGGATCTTCAGCCGCATCTTCGGGAAACGCGTGTAGAAGTAGTCCTCGACGTACTGCGTGTAGAGGCACTGATGCGTGATGCTGTCGCCGAGAAAGACAATCGAATCGCCGTCGGCAAGTTCGAGCGTCTTCAGCGGACTGGCCGGAGCAGCGGTCGCAGACTGATCCTGAGCCTGGACGGAAACGACAGACAGAACGGTCGCCAGACAGGCCAGAGACAACACGAAGCAATGGAAGACTCGGCGCAGCGCCATGGAAAGCTCCGGAATCAGCAGGGAATACACGGAATCAAAAGCAGTAACTAACGAGTGTCTGAACGTGGTCGCCCCGCACTTGCAACGCGGAACTCGCTCTCGGCCAGCGGATCATTCTTCTTCGTCGCTGTCGTTGCCGCTGTCGTCGTCATCGTCGGACCGTTCGACAGCCGGGACGTCATCGCGAGAGACCTCGATCGGGCTCTGATCGTCAACCTGCACCTTCGGGAACGACTTAAGGATTGGTGCGAGACCTTCCTCGGTAATCTGGTTCCCGGACAGGTCAAGCGTGTCGAGCTTCTTGATATTGCGATCGGCGGCGAGTGTCTGAGCACCCTTGTCTGAAATCCGCCCGTAACTGAGATCGATGTGCTTCAGCTTTTCGAGCAGACCCCACTCGTGCAGGTAGTCACACGACGCGTTGACCGGCTCGGTCAGAATCAACGTGTTGAACAGCCTCATTTCGGGAGCCTGCAGCAGCACCTTCGACAGCCGCAGCGTCAGTTCATCGAGTTGCAGGCCGCGGACCCAGCCGCGGTACCACAACACCTTGACGCCGTGCTTCAACCGGTAGTTCTGCTCGTCGGTCGGCTTGAGCAGGACGAACTCACCAAGCTCGCCAATCCATTCCCGACCGTGAGCTTCCAGCAGCCGACGCTCCTGCAGTTCGAGTTCAAAGCGTTTCTCGCGATCCAGGCGGGAATTCTCCATCGCGATCTGCAGGCGAATCAGCTCTGCCCGCGGTTCGTCGCCGTTCGTTTCCAGCCATTCGGCCAGTGCCTCAAACCGCGACAGGTCGTCCGGCTTATCGACGATCTTCTTTTCGAGCTTGTCACGCATCTCGGTCGTCCTTTCCCAGCAGAACTATCTTATGAGCCGAAAGCCGAACGATGCTCCGTCCGGAATTCAGGCAACTGTTTCGTGATACCTCAGTCCGCAAAATACGGACGCCCCGGCGAGACAGAAGCTGGACCGGAATGAAAGTTTCCGGCAGCCAGACCTCAAAAGATGTACCCATTTGAGGAACTGGGGCAGAGTCCCAGCCAGAGCGACGCGGTAGTCTAGCGGTCTGCGGGAAACTGTGAACACACTGCGGAAAATCACGGCGGTCAGTCACCTTACGCTCCGACCGTCACTACCCCGGCGCAGAAAAAAAGCCCGGTACGTCAACCGGGCTTTCGGGAGTTTGAGAAGTGCAGCCGGCCGCGCCACTTCGCGCGCGGGCCAACGCTTAAAACGGCAAAGCGACCGACTGCGGGGCAGAGTATCGTCGGTCACTCAGACTTCCAGGAGCGTCGCCCGATCCAATTTCATAAATCTACGGGCACCCGCAAAGCCCTATGGAGCCTTCGCCTCAGCACGCTCAACTGACTGCAGCCGCTGCTCGAGTTCACGGACGCGACGGCGTTCGGCTTCCAGATCCTGTCGCAACTTCGCCAGCTCTGACGACCCGTTTTCCTCCGCCTGAACTTTGCTCAGCGCCGCAACCGCCGCGTCGCGTGTTCCATCGTTCGGGTCGCCGTCAGCAACGTGTCGCAGCCGGTCGGCAGCACTTCGAGCCCGCGACTTCAGCGAGCCAAGCGCTGACACAATCGTCGCTCGATGTCGCGGCCCCTCTGAGCCAAGCAAGCCGACCAGGTGATCCACAACTCGCCGCGAATCGGCATCGCCCAGATCGTTGTGAGTGACGAAATGCGCCAGTGACGAAATGGCCTGAGAGCGGCAGACGTCGGGGCGGTCTCGCCCGGTCCACTCGAAGAGCAGTTCAAACGCCTTTCGCTGCGGAGAATTCCCCAGCTGTGAAAGCGCCGCGATTCGAACTACCTCCCTATGGGACGGCTTACCGAGGGCTTCGATCAACAGTTCAAGTGGCGGCTCGGGCGAGAGTCCGGAAAGCGATGAGAGAACGGCAGCCTCAGTCGGATAACTGTCGTCCCCCTGCTTCAGTTTCTGACTCAACGCTGCGACAACCAACTCATCATCCTTGAACTGACCAAGCGCCGCCGCGCACGCTCGCCGAACCTGCGGAACGTCATCGTTCAGCCCGGCGGTCAAAGCCTCGCGAGCAACTTCGCCCTTCAATCGTCCAAGCGCACTTGCCGCTTCCGATCGAACTCCGTGATGAGCAGCAGGTCCGTCCGCCGGCTTCAACAGCGCATCCCGCAACAGCTCTCGGCTGCGAGCCGAATCCTTTGCCCCGAAGTGTTCGATCGCTCGAACGATCTCCGCAACGTTGACACCGCGTTTGAGCTGCCACTCCCAGAACTGATCCGGCTTCGTTTCCCGAATTGTTGCCAGCAGCGAAAAGTCCGGGTCGACGCTGACAAACAGAGGTTCTCCGTCGACTCGAATCCGCCGCGTCTGCGAGCGTTCCGTCATGACAAACTCATCGTCACGCAACTCGACTGCATCATCCGCTCCAGCCGTTGACGTGCCGAATCGCAGTTTGAGGGGGATCACAAATGGATCGGCCTTCTGCGTCTGCTCAATCTGAACTTCGATGTCTCTGCTGTCGGACAGGTAACGAGTCGTCACCTTCAATTCCGGATGTCCGGGCCGTTCCGTCCAGTCGTAAAAGAAGCGTTCGAGCGAGACGCCGTACACGCGTTCGAACAAACGACGCAGATCGGTCGTCTCCGCCGTCTGGTAGGCGTAGGCCGTTCCGTAACGCTTCAGGCCATTGAAGAAGTCCTCGTCGCCAAGTCGACGACGAAGCATGTGCAACACCCAGCCACCTTTGGGATAAGCCCGCACGTCAAACAGCGAACCAGGGTGTGGGTATGTGCGGTCGACAATGGACCGAGCCTGTGCCGATCCGGAGCGAGCCGACCGACTCTTCTCGAGCAATCGCCAGTCGCGTTCGATCTCGCCCTGCTTATGTTCGGCCCAGAGAACTTCGGAGTAAGTCGCGAAACCCTCGTTGAGCCACATGTGCGACCAGTTGCGGCAGGTCACCAGATCGCCCCACCACTGATGGCCGAGTTCGTGAGCGATCAGCCAGTCCGGGCTGCTGTCGAGCATCGCCCGTTCATCGTGCAGAGCCCGCTCGTACAGCGTCGTCGCACTCGTGTTCTCCATGCCGCCCCAGATGAACTGCTCGACGACCACCTGGGCATACTTGTCCCAGGGATATTCGATGCCGAATCGATCGCTGAAGAATTCGAGCATCTCGGTCGTGCGACCAAACGTCCGCCGCAGGTCCTCCGCACGTTTCTTCGGGACGTAATAAGTCACCGGTCGCCCACGCCACTCGTCTCGTTCGACGGAGAAGTCACCGACAACCAGCGACGTCAGATACGTTGTGTGTGTCTTCTCCTGCTTCCAGTGAAAGCGACTCCGTTTCGGACCGTCACCGGGCAGTTCTTCGCGGCTGACGAGTCTTCCGTTTGAGAGGACCTCGAACCCGGCTGGAGCCGTCACGATCATTTCCGTCGTCTGCCGCTCGTTCGGATGATCAATGCACGGAAACCAGTAGCGGCTCCCGCGAGGCTCCCCCTGACTCCAGACCGTCAGTGGGACGTCCGGTGCGTCGTCCGTCGGCCCGAAGAAGTAGAGGCCAGACTTCGGATCCCGAACCCGGTAACGAATCCGCAACCGGCCGACCGCGTCGTCCTCAGCGAAACGCTTCGCCGATCCAGCCTCGGTACCGGGATCAACAATCTGCAGCGAGTCATCATCCGTAACGAACTTCGCTTCCGTCAGACCGTCGGGGCCGTCAGTAACCTGACCGGCTTCGACAGACAGAATCTCAAGCCCCACAGCATCGAGAGTGACCGTCCGGCCCAATGGTCGAACCGCGCGATAGTCGATTGTTGCCGTCCCCTCGACCGATCGGCCTTCGAGATCAACATCGAGTTCCAGACGAATGTGCTGCACGTCGATCTGGCGGTCAGGGGCGACACGCAGCGTCTCTTCAGCCTCGCCACGACCAACCGTTAGAAAGACAGCGAACGCGCACAGCACACCGCTGACAGGTATTCGACGACGAAGATTCCAGATCGTCATTCAACAGACTCCGTGAACTCAGGGATGGATCCATCAGCCCGGAGATTCTGGAGTCCTGATCCCGTTCTGGCGACCGAGCGCGCAGCGAAAAAGGACGAAGGCCAGAGCCCTCGTCCTTTTCGGAGATTTCAGGATTCAGTTCAGCAAGCCGTCAATCAGAGCTGCAGTTCGACGGGCTCTTCGACCTTTCGATACCCCATCGCCCGGAGCACTTCCAGAACTTCGCTCCAGGTGGGGAACTGACGGCCGCTGCGGCGTTTGTAGTCGTTCATGGCGTTCATGAACTCGACTTCGTCCTGCGAGTAGTCGCGTTCGCAGGTTGTCGGGTCGATCTGCCGGCGACGTTCCACCTTTTCGCGGCGTTCACGAACCGGTGTCGCGACATCTCCATCGTTGGCCTTCATGGCAGTCATCACGCCACCACCAGCCTTGCGTCGCTCAGCGGTACGCCGGTCAGTGACAAGAACTGACGTCTCGTGAGCATCGTCGAATGTCATCATTGAAGTTCCTCGATCAAACAGGGGACGGGCGAGTCCTCCTCCGTGTCCAGAAGAACGAACCGGCCGACGAACACCTGGCTGAGTGCCCGTGACCGTATCCATTCCAATCTGTCACCAGACAGTTGATCGAGCTTCGACGTCCTGCATACAAAGCAGGCCGGTGCCACAAGATCGTCTGGCCGCATCCATTCACCATTCCCGCCGGCCACGACGACGGCTCAATGCCGCTGTGTGTTACCAACCCCGAGCCCTCGCGGATCTCGACGGGACAATAGAGAACCTACACGGTCAGACGCATCTGGGATCGACATTCCGGCTCGGGAAACTCAATGGATTGCTATAAGTTTCCGGACTAAGCAGCTACGCCGGCTGTAACGATCATCGGAGTCAGTAGCGTTGCTCCGGAAGGGCCGCCTGTCCGTGCTCGTCACGCGGCTCGATGGCCGGCCACGGCTTCCGGGTAGTCCGCCTCAAGAGACAACTCGTCGGCGCTATCCGCTGGCGTTTCTGGAAACCTGAGCACCACGGGCTGCAACTCGCGCTGAGGGCTGCGTTTCGCCCACGGTAGTGCCGCCTTCAAACGCTTCCGGCTGAAGGTATTCGCAAAGTCGATCACACCCGGAACAAAGCGTTTCAGTGCAAACAGACCGTGAGCCAGCGGCGTGATCAGAACCTGCCGATGATTTCGGCGGATGGCCTTGAGCGTCCGCCGGGCAACAAGTTCCGGAGTTGCACAGGCCCAGCGAGGCGGCATCGGAACTTTCGATCCGTTGCCCGCTTCAGCAGCGTCGTAAAGCCCAGTCAAAACGGGACCGGGACAGACTGCAGTCACTCCCAGACCTCTTCGACCAAACTCGGCTCGCAGGGCTTCGGTGAATCCAATCAGCCCAAACTTGCTGACGTGATACGCTGCAAACCGACCGCCCGCGACGAGCCCGGCAATGCTGCACATGTTGACGATGTGAGCATCGGGACGTTCGAGCATCGCAGGCAGGAGTTCGCGAGTGATCTGGATCGGGGCGTGCAGATTGACAGCCAACAGCCGGTCCCACTGCTCTGTCGTCATCGATGTCGTCCGACCGTAAAACGCGATCCCGGCATTGTTGATCAACAGATCGACTCCGCCCCAATCGCGCAGCACTCTCTCGCAGGCAGCGGTGACCTGTTGACGATCCGTCAGGTCACAGACTTCGACGCAAGCCTCGACACCGAGCGAGCGAACGTCCGCCGCCGTCATCTCAAGCCGATCCGCGTCGACATCAACGAGGATACAATGCGTCCCCTGGCGAGCCAGTTCGATGGCAATCGCCCGTCCAATTCCAGACGCCGCACCGGTAACGAACGCAATTTTGCCAGCAACACTTCGCATGATCTGCCCCAGAGACTCAGTAATCGTCGCCGCCGGAGGCGAACTGGACCGTCAGAACTCTGATGCAAATTGTCGAGCCTCGGCAAGACGAATCTCATCTGCGGGCTGGTCACAGACCTCACTCATCCTCAAAGCCGTCCTGGCTTCCGCCGGCATCTCCAGAACCTGAGGCGTCGGACGACTTGCTCGAGTCAAGTTCGAGATTGATCACGTTTGCCACGGCGGCGACAGGCTGGACGCGCAGAACAACTGAGAGTCGAAGCGGCGCTTCACCAAACCATTCAACAACCGGGCGAGTCCGTCGCCTATTTGCGACCGCCGCCTGCGAGAGACTGCAGATAAGCCGCTCCCAGCGCATTCAGATCGGCTGGGGGGTATACGGCGCGAACTGCCGCCGCGACAGCACTTCCGCCGCGAAGCTGGCCAACGAAGCGACCGAACTTCTGCGTGCCGCCGTTCTTGAGCATGAACGACACCAGCGTGTAGCCGACCGGGCCAACGTCACCGGGGCCAAACCGGCCATTGTCGAAGATCTCGCCAGGAGCGACTCCTTCGAGTGCCCCGATTGCTCGCGGAGTCAGCTCGTTGACGAAGCTGTTCTCCTGCACGCCCTGCGCTGCCAGTGTCAGACTCGCTCCCCGAATCAGCCACTCGGGAAGGTTATTCCCCGGCTGCCGCAGCCAGGCTTCCGTGATCACGTCCTGCACTGTCAACTGCAGGCCGCCATGGGAATCCGCAGGCTCATCACCGACGTCTTCGACAACGGCAAACGCATCTTCAAATGCGGTCGTCACCTGCGAGTGGCTGTGGACTTCCTTGCCGATCACTCGCTGATGGATCACCTGATTGAACTCGGTGTAACCGTAACGGTCACTCATCACGAAGAGTGCCAGACGGCCTCTCCAGATTGGTTTCTGATTGATGCCAAAGGTCTCCCGCAGGCGCCCCGCGTGCAGCTCGGCCCATTCACTGACCTGCTTCAGGCGTTCTTCGGATGCGTCGCCGTAGACCAGGAACTCGTTCGTCGCCACAAACCGTGCCCGAGCGCGAGGAGCAACCCGTTTGAACTGCTCTTCGGTCCGAGTCTGCCGATGTTCGCGAAACTGCTCGTCAGTCAACGAAGCCAGCTTCTCAGCCGCCATCTCAGCTTCACTCGGAACGAGTGACCTCAGCGGCGCTTTCGCATCGTTGCCGTCGAACTTCGCGCCTTCTTCGATCCACTTCCTCAGGTCCCCGTGAAACTTACGAGTGATTCGCGCCTGTCCCTGCGGCATTCGGGGGGTCACACCGTCGACACCGACGAGCTGCCACAGACGGCTGCCGTCGAGATTACCGGCAATGATCACTCGCCCGCTGTCACCACCACGCATCAGGTCTTCAAAGGTCGCCAGTGAGAACCCACTGTTCTGCCGGTTCGGCCCATGACAGCCGGTGCAGATATTGACGAAGGTCGGAGCCAGGTCGCGGACAAACGAGACAGTTTCATTCCCCGTCGCTTTGGCGATTTCGACGGGCGGCTTGGGCATCGGCTTGTCGCCCCCCTTACCGTCAACTTCCTTCATCAACTCGGACATCAGAAGAGTCGGATCACTGCCATCAAACAGAGCGCCCTGCTCGATCCAGGCATACAGCTTCTTAAGTTCATCATTACTGAGTGGCTCACCGCCGCGCGGCATCCTCGCTTGAGGATCGGGTAGCGTCACACAACGCATCAGCAGGCTGCGCTGAGGCGACTTCGGGATCAGCAGCGCACCACTCTGGCCTCCCTGCTGCAGCCCGGCAAAGGACGACAGATTCAGCTGTCCGCGACGCATGTCAGCCGAGTGGCAGCGTCCGCACTTCCCGTCGAGGATCGGTGCGATCTCCTTTGAGAAACTGATCAGCGTCGGGTCCGGCTTCCCCAGCCCCTTCGCGACCGCCTGCCGCTTGAGATTGATCGCGCGCACGACTGCCGCCGCCGCCCGGTCGTTTTCCGGAAACTCGCCGTCCTTGATGATCTTCTCGGCCTGCTCCAGCAACTCTTCGAGTTTCGCCTCGGCCTCTTCCCACTGCTTCTTACGAATCAGCGTGCCGACCGCCGACGCTTCCTTCGAAATCTCAGCGAGTTCTTTCCGCTGCTCGGGTGTCGGTGCCGCCTCGGCGGAAGTCCCGGCAATCAGCGTCACAGCCAGCAGAGCGGCCAGACAAACGGGGATGATTCGGAAGAACGAGTCGCGGCGGGGAAAAGTCACGATTCCAGTCCTTATTGCGTCTCAGAAATGCCGTGAGCAAAGTCAGTTCAGCCGGTCACTGCCCGAAGCTGAGGGATCAGCAGGCCGGAAGCAGCGAGTATAGCCCGGGCAATGAGTCGTCGAAACCGGGCTCCTGCGACTCTCGCCGTCCGATCAAACCGAGACACCGCCCGAAAAGTTCGTCTCAAATCTCCCGCCATCGCCGTTCAGAACGAAATCCTCACCGTGGAGCGCCGGCTTTCACGGATTCCAACCCTCGATATTCTCCGCAAAACGATCGAGCCCCCGGTCGTTGAGGTGCTGCTTCACCATTGCATAGCGATCGTCTGTCTGCATCCCTGACAGAATGCCAACGATGATCGAACCGCACACAATCGACGAGACTTCGACAACGCGCATCGGTAGCTTGAATTCCCGCAGATCGGCACAGACCTCGTCGACGCTGCAGTACTCGCCGAACTTCGACCGCTGGTAGAGCAGTTCAATGCCGCTCAGGTCGCGAGCCCATTCGTAATCGAACGGACCATACTCCCGATGCCGATGTCGCACCCAGAACGCTGTCCCTTCAAATCGAATCCCCGACGCCACAGCCACTGAAAACTCCGCCACCATTTGCGATTAAGAACGGAAAACCGAAGCGGCGAGTCATAGCAACGGCAGCGCAATCACAGCAACACGGAGTTCAGAAAGGGCGAGCCAGGAAACCTGACACAGGGCGTCGGATCATTTCCGAAGCACTGGTGGCCCTCCAGTTCGTACGTGGTCTCTGTTTCACTGCGAGTTTCGGAGAAACTCGCCTGCGGCTGAGTCAACCGACCGTCAGACGTTGTTGCTGCCATTTGGCTTCGACGCCAGCCCACTGATACGAGGAGACCGTTTCCTGAGCGGCCTTCTGCGGGACTGCGTGCTTTTCGTCAGTGACGCCTTTGAAGTCTGGCTTCAGGTTCTGCTCATTCCCACAGTAAATCGCGACAAAGTCGTGAAGTCCGACGACGGATGAAACTACTGCGACTTGCCGTTGCCCGCTGTTCGGCGATCGATTTCCAGCACCACTCGGAAGCCGGTTCCGTAGTGATGCTCGGCTGCGGCTGCAAACCGCGTTGCCGATCGGCAATACCACGGGTTACTTCGCCAGTAGCCTCCGCGAGTGATGTACCGCGAATCGTTCTGCGCTGAACACCGCGGATCGACGGCTGGCACATCGGAGAACGTTTCGTAGAACCCTGGAGCCCAGCCGTCCTGGACCCACTCCCACACGTTGCCGTGCATATCGAACAGGCCCAGCGGGTTGGGCTGAAGCTCTCCGACTGCGTGCGTCCGACCGTCGGCATTGCCGGCGAACCACCCCAGTGAAGCCAACTGCCGATCGCTATCGCCGTTTGAGTAAGGAGTCACGGTGCCTGCCCGGCACGCAAACTCCCACTCTGCCTCGGTCGGTAGCCGATACGTGCTCGTTTCAGAAGCATCGACGGATGCGTCTGTTTGCCCGTCAGTCGTGCTGGAGCGGCCCGGCTGGCTCAATTTCACGCAGAACGCGACCGCGTCGTCCCAGCTGACCTGTTCGACGGGAAAGTCGAGAGTCTCCAGGTCGGCAACAGCGTCCTTTTCCTTCCCTTCGGCTGAAAACTGCGATGGATTCAGTCCCGTGATCTTCTGGAACTGACGTTGCGTGACCTCAGTCACTCCCATGTACACGGGCCGCGTCAGAACGACCCGGTGCCGAGGTCCTTCGCTGCGCACAAACTCCTGCCATTCGTCAGACTTTTTCCGTGGAGTCGCCACGTCAATCTCGGCGGCCGTGCTACCCATCAGAAACTCACCAGGCGGAATCAGGCGGAACTTCATGCCGATGGAGTTTTCATACTCGACCGGCACGCCGAGAAAGTCGGCCCATGCTGCCTGATGAGCCCGCGCCTGTGCGGCATCAAACGGCACAATCGCCGGAGGCGGGGCGTCGACAAGCCATTGCCGCGACTTTGAATTCGTTGCCGCCGGTGGGGCGATCAGCGACCCCTTCACCGCATCCACGGTCAACACCACACGAAAACCGATGAAGTAGCGGGGCGTTGGATAATCGGCGTGGCGATCTGACGCACGAGTGTAGGATGCGTTGTCGTACCAATTGCCACCGCGGTAAATACGCGAAGAGTCTGCAGAGAATGGACTGTGTGGGTCTATCGCGACTGTTTTTAGGGATTTCTCATAGAACGCCGGATCCCAGCTGTCCTGCACCCATTCCCACACGTTGCCATGTACGTCCCACAGTCCGAACGGGTTCGCTTTCAGCTCGCCCGCGGCGTG
>JAPOLP010001187.1 GCA_029977045.1 Planctomycetota bacterium | reverse complement strand
GCCGGCGAACTGGTTCAGCTCGGGAGCCAGGCCGTTCCACTGGACGGCGTAGATCTCGTCGAGGATCAGGTGCGAGAGAAAGCCGAGTCCGACTGACCCGGCCATCAGAATGCGAACGCCCATCTCGTCGCTTTTCCAGCCGAGGAAAGCAGCCAGAGCCGCAATGGCGAGGGCCGGAATGCTGTGAAACATCCCGCGGTGCACCGACATCTTGCTGAGCATCCACGAGCCGGCGAAGCGGACTCCCATGTAGACGAGGATTGCCAGCAGCAGAGCCGTGTCGAAGTCGCCGCCCCACTCCTTCAGGCGTTCCATCATGATCATCGGGATGATCGCCGCCGTCAGGTTCGACATTTCACGCAGCGGCTTGCCCGACGTTGAATCGATGTCCGGCAGCATTCCGCTGACGCCGCACAGATAGGCGGACAGAATTCCCTGCGCGGGAGTGAATCCAAATCCAAACGTCGCGACAGCGCCGGTCACGACGCCGATGCCCGTACTGACACGAAGATGCTGCTCGAATCCTGCCATGATCGCCTTCCCTGACGAATGAGGCACGCAGTTGTGCGTTTTGAAATAGCCCGACCGGCGCGGAAGATACTGGCGCTTCGAGAATTGCCAAAGACGAGTCGAGTGTCGCGTCGCAGAGTGCTACCGCTGGTAGATCGGCAGATAGCCGTTGTCGATCTGCAGGATCGTGGCGTTGATCGCGGTCGTGTAGACCTCGCCGATGTGGCCCTCTTTCCAGGAACCGCCGGCGCTCTGGCTGTCCAGGATCGTCTTGCTGACGTCGTCGAAGTACGTATCCCAAACGTCATCACCCAGCCGGTACTTGACCTGCGCGTAGTAATAATGGGCGTAGTGCCAGTGCCCGAAGAACTGCCCTCCGCTGCGGGATTTGTCGATGTTTCGCTCGCAGTACTTCAGCATCTTCGAGATGTCGTCGGATTCATAGTCGCCGGCGTTGAACATCGCCGCAACCGCCGCCGCGGTGATCGGTGCTCGCGGACCGCCGCCGCGGATGCTGTACTGAACTCCGCCGTCGGGCGTCGTGCAGTCGCGGATGTATTTCTTCGCAGACTCAATGACTTCGCCCGGAACGGAGATGCCTGCATTTCGGCACGCCCGCAGGCCCTGCACCTGAGTGATGCACGTCGAGCCCTCATCGAAGTTCGGCTGGTCCTTCGCCGAGACGTAGCCCCAGCCGCCGCGTGATGTCTGTGCCAGCGCCGAGAACTCAACGGCCTTTGTCAGGACCTTCTTAAGCTGCTCGCGGCGGATCGCGTCTTCTTCCTCGCCGTAGACCTGCGAGAGAAACAGCATCGAGAAGCCGTGCCCGTAGGTGTAGTGGTAGTCGTCCTTAAATCCGATCAGTCCGGTCTCGGGGTTCGCCATCTCAATCAGGTAATCGACAGCGGCATTCAAGTCCCTGTGTTTGTAAACTAGAACTCTAGCGATGCCATCAAACTCAGAAGACCAGTTTTAAGTGTCCATACAGCACTTGACACCGTCATCAGCAGCCAGGTCAACAAGAGTATCCTCGTAGCCGTTTTGGTACAAGATCCAAACATCAGCAAAGTCATTGCCTTCTTCTTTGATTTTGAGCATT
>JAPOLP010001035.1 GCA_029977045.1 Planctomycetota bacterium | reverse complement strand
TCGTTCCCGCATCCGTCACTGCACAAGCCAGAAATGACGATCAAAGGTTCGCGCAATGCGCTGCCGAGCGACTTCGGACGGATCATCGGCCTGATCGAAGACGGGACGATCGACACGGCACCGTGGATCACGCACCGAACTTCGTTTGATGACGTGATCGGCGAGTTTGAAACATTCACCCGCCCCGAGTCCGGCGTCATCAAGGCGGTCATCGAGGTCACATAGACTTTTGCAGTCGTTCTCCGCGTCTCTGCGAGAACTCAGCGGCCTCTGCGTTTACTTTTAACCGCGGAGTTCGCAGAGATATTCGCTGAGGTCGCAGAGAGTTCCCACAGCGTCGCTCACACTACGAAGACGGGAATCTGAGATGATTAAATCTGCCGTTACTGTCAGCCTTGTCGATGAAGCTCGCGGAGGTCCGTTCGTATTCTGGGACGGAATTCCGGATGCGTGTGCGAAGGCTGCTGAACTGGGATTTGACGCGATCGAAATCTTCGCGCCGTCCGGCGAGGCCGTTGATCTGCATCAGGTCGGCTCGCTGCTCGCTCAGTACGACCTGAACGTTGCCGCGGTCGGGACCGGAGCCGGCATGGTCAAGCACGGACTCAGCCTGACCGACCCAGATCCAGCGAAGCGGGCTGCCGCGAAGGACTTCATTCGGAAAATCATCGACTTCGGCGGAGAGTTCAGCGCGCCAGCGATCATTGGCTCAATGCAGGGCAAGTGGGGCGGCGCAATCGACCGCGACGCGGCACTCGGACTGCTTGCCGAAGCGCTGAACGAACTCGGCCCGTACGCCGAACGATTCGCGATTCCACTGATTTACGAACCGCTCAACCGGTACGAGACGAACCTGATCAAGACAGTCGCCGACGGTGTCGCGTATCTGCAGACGCTGTCGACCAGCAACGTAAAGCTGCTCGCCGACCTCTTCCATATGAACATCGAAGAAGCCGATCTTCCCGCCGCGATCCGCGCCGGCAAGGGCTACATCGGGCATGTCCACTTCGTCGATTCCAACCGCCAGGCAGCCGGTCGCGGCCACATGGATTTTGCACCGATCGCCGCCGCACTGATCGAAACCGGTTACGACTGCTACGCCTCAGCCGAGGCGCTCCCCATCCCGGACTCCGACACCGCCGCCGCCGCAACCATCGAGTCGTTTAAGAAGCACTTCCGTTCTTAACGCGAAACTGAACTGTTCGCAGTAAGTCTGTCCGGCGGCGCGCGACGGTTAGCGTGGCGGCGCGTCCCAGGTTCGCAGCTGTGTCGCACTCGCGCTGACCAGGGAGCTTCCGTCGGGGGAGAAACACAGCGACGTCACCGCGGCGTCGTGGGCTTTCAGTTCGAGCTGGACGTCGCCGGTTTCCGCGTCGATCAGCGTCACCATCTGATCACGGCTGGCCACTGCCAGCGTGCGGCCGTCCGGCGAGAGCGACATTGACCGGCTGACTTCCCGGGAGCCTCGCCAGGTGGCCAGCAGTTCGAGTTCCGGCACCGACCAGCAGTGGACTTCACCGTACGAGCCGCCGTTTGTGTACAACGTTCTGCCGTCGTTCGAGAACACGCAGGACTGAATCGCTCCGCGAGAGACGCTGGCCGTGGCGACCTCAGCCGCTGACGGAACAACAAGCAGCGTGAGCGTCCCGCCGGTATAGCCAACTGCGAGGTAGCGGGAATCTGGACTGAACTGCACCGCGCGCGGCGCGTCTTTGGGCCGGTTGAAACTGCCGAGGACCTCGCCGCTGGACGCGTTGAGGATCGCCACTTCGTCGATTCGCCCTGCTGCTGCGGCAAATCGACCATCAGGCGAAAGTCCCACGCGTGAGATCATCCTCGCAGGAGGCAGCCACGATTCGACCGACATTTCCAGGCAGGCGGCTTCCGATGAGTCAGCCACTTCGTCAGCGGTTCGTTCGCGAATTCGAACGACCGCCACTCCGGGCCGGGGTTTGCCCGACTTCGCCGTGTTGCCTTCGATTCTGGTTGCCAGCAGAAAACCACAGCTATCGGGAAACCATTCCAGGTCGGTACACGGAACCGCCGACTCGAAGACCGCTGCTTCCTCAAGAGTCCGGGCATTCAGCAGCCGAACAATGCCTGCCGCTTCCAGTGCCGCAATGAACCGGCCATCTGGCGAGTAAGCGACGTCCGCCAGTCGCAGGTTCTTGTGAACTTCAAGATCTGCAGTGCGTGATGCCGTTGGCCGCGCATCGTACAGTGAGATTGGGCCGTTGCTGCTCGCGATGGCGAGCAACTGAGCATCCGGCGTCCCGCCAGCAGCAATCGCTGTAACGTCGTTCTCGGAATGGCGAAACATGCCCGTTTGTTCTCCAGTGTGCCGATCAAAAACCTCAACGCGGTGCTGGACGGCGACGAAGAGCGAATCGCCTCGAATGTCCGACGCGAGTGCCCGAACTCCGTACGTCGACTTGACTGACTGCAGCAGGTCGCCGGAGTCGTGAAGTATTTCAATCCGTCCGTCGTTGCGCCCGGTCGCCACCCAGTTGCGTCGGCGAGTGAGTTGAGAGACGCCATTAAACGCCGAGATGTTGCTGACCAGGAGCGGCT
>JAPOLP010000412.1 GCA_029977045.1 Planctomycetota bacterium | reverse complement strand
GCGCGGCGTCGGGCGAGCCTGAAGGCTGGCGGCGACTTCGAGCGGGTCGAGCTGTCTCAGGTTGCAGCTGAGACCTACAGGCAGCCCGTTGATCTTCTGGAGCTTGATGAGGCGTTGGAGAAGCTCGAAGCTCAGGATCACCGCAAGGCAGAGCTGGTCCGTTTGCGTTTCTTCGCAGGGCTGACTCTGGAAGAAGCAGCCCGGGCACTGAGTGTTTCAGTTTCGACCGCCGACAATGACTGGGCCTACGCAAAGGCGTGGCTGAAAGTGGAGATGGCGGAGTGAGTTACTGTTGCGAAATTTCTCCGTAGCCGCGTTCGCGCAGAAACGAGGCTACGGAGACGTGCAACGTCATTTGACTATTCACGCCGGACAGTTCCCGCGTTCTGCGCGAACGCAGCTACGGCGAGGGGCCTGCGCTGCTAAAAAAACTTTGATTTTCTGCAGAATGCGTTGGGTGTTTCGCGACTCGATCTCGCACTGACTACTGGAGTCGTGACAGGCAGCCCACAGGAGACATCGAGATATGTCCGCAGACCAGCCCAACGAAGCTTCCATTTTCAACGCCGCCCGGCAGATCGAGTCCACTGCTAAGCGAGATGCCTTTCTCGCGGAAGCCTGCGGGGATGATGCGGAGCTGCGAGAGCGAGTCGAAAAGCTGCTCTCCGCGTTCTCGGAGGAATCACAGTTTCTGGAGCAGCCACCGGCTGAATTCGAGGCAACGGTGTTGACGGGGCCTGAAGGCGGCGATCGGGGGGCGGTTCTGGAAGCGGGGCTGGCGGCAACGTTCGGCGATGAGGAGGCGGTTGTTGTTGGGAATGCCGGGCACAGCGTGTTGCGGGTGCTGGGGCAGACGGTCGATATGCCTCGCGTCGTGTTGCGTGAATCGCAGGCCGAAGCTGACGATCCGATTGCGCGGCCAAAGTCTCCCGAGATGCCAAAGTCGGATTCGGACAGCCGGTACCAGTTGCAGGGTGAGATCGCTCGCGGCGGGATGGGGGCGATCATCAAGGGGCGGGATACCGACCTGGGCCGCGATCTGGCGATCAAGGTGCTGCTGGATTCGCACAAGGACAGGCCGGAGGTCATTCAGCGGTTTGTCGAGGAAGCTCAGATCGGCGGCCAGTTGCAGCATCCGGGGATCGCTCCCATTTATGAACTCGGACAATTCACGGACAGGCGTCCGTTCTTTGCCATGAAGCTGGTCAAAGGCCAGACGCTCTCGAAGCTGCTGGCTGATCGTGAGGACGCGGCAGAGGACCGTGGCCGATTCATCGGCATCTTCAAGCAGGTCTGTGAGACGATGGGTTATGCGCACTCACGCGGCGTGATTCATCGTGACCTGAAGCCGGCGAACATCATGGTCGGAGCGTTCGGCGAAGTGCAGGTCATGGACTGGGGGCTGGCCAAGGTGCTCTCGACGGGAGGCGTCGCCGACGAGAAGAAGGCACAGGACAAACAACAGGGGCAAAGCATTATCCAGACGCTTCGAAGCGGCGTGGGCAGTGATCCGCCAGGCACGTTTGGCAGCGTGGGTTCGCAGACGCAGATGGGAAGTGTGATGGGCACGCCCGCCTACATGCCGCCTGAGCAGGCGCTGGGAGAGATCGACAATCTCGACGAGCGAGCCGACGTGTTCGGACTCGGCGCGATCCTCTGCGAAATCCTGACCGGCCAGCCACCGTACGTCGCGGACAATGGAACGCGGGTCTACCGCATGGCCAGCCGCGGCAAGCTCGACGACTGCTTCCAGCGTCTGGATGACTGCGGAGCGGACGAGGAACTGATCGCTCTCACAAAGCATTGTCTGGAACTGGATCCGGTCGATCGGCCGCGTGACGCGGGAGTGCTGGCCGAGCGGGTCACAGCATACATGGAATCCGTCGAGCAGAAGCTGCGGGAGACGGAACTGGCAAAGGTCGATGCCCAGGTGCGGGCAGAGGAACTTCGTCGCCGACAGCGTCTGGCCTTCACCGCCGGAACGGCCATCGTGGCCACGCTGCTGATCGGCCTGTCGGTGAGCCTGTGGCAGATGGACCGCGCGATCAACGCCGAGACGCTAGCCAGGAGCGAGGCAGATCGCGCAACGGCTGCCGAGGCCGCAGCAACGCACGAAGCCAAACGAGCTACCGCCGCTGAAAAGGAGACCGCTGCGACTCTGAAACTGGTCGCCGCCGAGCGGGACGAGAAGGAGCGTGCCCGGATGGACGCGGATAAGGCCAGGGACGAAGCGGAAGTTCGCGCTTATACATCCCTGGTTGCGGCCGCGGCGGCGCAATTGCAGCGCAACGACAGCCGCACATCGAAACGCCTGTTGGAACAGGCGCCCGAGCGATTGCGCGGCTGGGAATGGGAGTACCTTTGGAACGAGTCCGACCGGCGACTGGCAACAACCCTCACACTGCCCCCCGCCAGCGAAGGCTACTGGATGGACCTCAGCCGCGACGGCCGGCTCGTGGCGACTCGTCCCGGTGGTTCAAACGACAGGCCTGTCACCGTGTACGACACCCGCACGGGCAACGAGGTGGCGGTGCTGAACACCGGTCCGAGCAACATGGCAAAGATGACGTTCAGCAGCGACAACAAGCTGCTGGCCTACCAGTATTGGGGCACACCCGGCGTCCAGGTCTTCGAAATAGCGACCGGGCGAACGCTCGTGCCTAACCCGGGCGACTTGAGGCTCTTTCTCGGTTTCGGTCCGGGGCAGGCGGTGGTGCTTGACGAGCCGGGGAAAGTCCGCGTCTTCAAAACATCCGACTGGTCCCAGGTGACTGAACTTCCAGGAACTGTCGACCCTGTGTTGTTCTGGGGCTTGCATGCGGGCGCCGTCAGTCCTGACGGAAAGCTGCTGGCGATCAATCGCGCCGTCAGGGGTCAGGTCCAGGACGTCCCCGAACAGTCGGGTAGCGAGACAAGCACGTCGGCGAAGAATCAGTCGGGTATGCAGATCTACGACCTGACAACCAACGCGCTGGTGCAGGAAGTGCCAGTCAACGCCACGGCTGTCAAATTCAGTAACTCAGGGGACGCGCTGACTGTCCTGTCGACGGAGGGGAATCTCGCCACGTACAGGCATTCGATGACGGACTGGAATAAGTGGCCTATCGATGTGAAGCACGTGGACACTCACAACGATTTCACGGTCCATCAACTGGACGAAGACCAGTTACCAAAATCGATTCCGGGCGAAAACTTCGGTCTGCTGCGGATTTCGTTTGGGGGAAACGGGGAGGTGGCCCTCTATGACCAGTTTGGGAACGCGTCAGCCACCCTGCATGGAAATGGTTCGCCGGGTACGTCAATCGCAGTCGATGGAGAACAGACTGAGATCGTGACGGCGCATCGCGATGGCACCGTTTGCCGCTGGGATCTGCGACAACCTTATCAGATGCTGATCGAAGTGATTGAAGGGGTCTCACCGTCCGTTGCCTTTGCTCCGGATGGCGATGCGGTGTATGTGGGCTCGCGAGGAAAACCAGTCCAGGTCTGGGAGATCAACGCCGCCAAGGGGCTGTTTCAGGGAATGCTCGGCTGGAGGCCGGCAACTCCACGCCATGGCAGCCATGCCGCTCAACTCGCTTTCAGCCCGGATGGCAGACGCCTCGCGGTCGCAACGGATTCGCAGTGGGGGTTCAGTCGCTGGCTGGTGTATGACCTCTGGACGGGCCTGGCACAGCACACAGAGAGCAACGCTGAAATTGGGGATGTTCGATGCGTCGACTGGAGTCCTGACGGAAAGTGGATCGCGGTAGGTGGCAAAACGTACGGGAACAACGACGGACTCTTTCGCATTTATGATGCAGGTACGTATCAGGCGTCTGCCAGGTTGGAGGGCGGAACGGGCGGCGTGCATGCTGTTTCCTTCAGTCGCGACAGTCAACGTGTCGCCACGGCTGCCGAAGACGGCACGCTGCGCATCTGGGATGTGTCTACAGGTGCGTTGCTGCATACGCTCGGCAAACCAGGCGATTCTGCTGTTCTGTGTGCGGTGCATTCGCCGGAGGGAAGCGTCCTGCTTTCCGGATCTGCGGACGGGACGATAGCGGCCTGGAATCCACAAAGTGGCGAACAGGTCTTTCGAGCCCGGATTCACGGCGCCGCGGTGAACAGCATGGCCTTCACTCCGGATGGCCGGCGACTGATGACCGTGTCCGATGATGGATCTCTGAGAGTGCTCGACCCGGCCACGTGGCGCGAGTTGTTGACGCTGGGTCTCCCGGAACCGGCCCGGGCGATGAGCTTCAGTCCCGATGGACGGCGACTGGCATTGTTGCGGGGTCGCAATAACCGACTGATGTTCCTTGAGGTGGAATCGGAGGCCGAGCGTTCCAGTCTGAGGCGTCGGCGGCAGACGTGCGAAACGGAAGCGGAAGCCATTCTTCAGGCCGTTCTGAAGGATACGACCGATCCCGTGGAAGCCCGGATGCGGATCATCGACGGCACGGCGGCTGACCAGACACTGCGCGAAGCCGCGTTGGAGAAGTTGCGGCAATGGCTGGGAAACCGCTGGTTCGCGGCGTACCTGCTGCAGACGACCGACAGTCTTAAATCACAGATTCTTCGTCAGCAGCTGGTGTTTAGCGCGGATCAAGTCCCGTCGGAAACGCAGGGGCTGCAATTGATTGCTGGTATGGATGCGATACAGCGGCAGGCTTTGTCGGACGTGGCACATATATACCAGGTCACGGAACCCGCCTTCGTCATCAATGGTCAGCGTCAAACACTGGTTGGCGGCAACGTCCTGAAGAAGAAACTGGATACTCGGGAGTTTGCCTGGGAAATTGTCTCGAATCCAGCACGCAACAGCGATGATCAACTGCTGGCCTGCTTCGGCATGCAACCCGTGGTCCGCGCTTATCCGCAGAGCGCATCGTCCCTGATCACGATGGCCTGGGCCGAGTATCGCGTCGGTCTGTATGGCGATGCACTGGATTCCGCCGAACGCGCTGCTGCAATGTCACAGGACGCCAGCGTGTCAGCCCGTTGCCTCGCCGTGATCGGAATGTGCCAACATCGAATGGGACAAACCGAAGCTGGTATTGCCACTCGGGAACGACTCATCGAAGTGATGAAGCAGTCAGGCGACCGCGATCCGACAACCGTCGCCCTGGTGGACGAAGCTCAGAAAGTACTTGCCAATCCAGTCGAGACGTTATGGGACGAGCAAGCCGCCCTCAGCGCGCTTACGACCCGGGCAGAGAAGGTGCTCGGGCCGAAGAGAACAGCAATCCTGCTGGCCTCGCTCGCGGAACGGAAGAGCCGCCGTTTTCTGGAACGGGGTGATCTGGAAGCGGCTAAAAGCTCGCATCAAACTGCCCGAGCGCTGCTTGAGGAGCAGCTGACCGCCGCCAACGCGGGAGGTGACATGGGTTTGGATCTCAGCCAGGTCGCCAGAGTTCTGGCCGAATTGTTACTGGCGAAGGACGAGTCGAATCTCTGGAGCGTGCTGAAACCGCTGGAAATGAAATCACAAGGAGGCGCGACGTTAACGCTTCTGGAGGACGGCTCGGTTCTGGCGAGCGGAACGAACCCGGATCAGGATACCTGCGAGATCACCGCCAAAGTGGGGCTGCAGCGCATTACCGCGATTCAGCTGGAAGTGATCCCGGATACGTCACTTCCCCAAAACGGCCCCGGAAGGTTTCCGGATAATGGCAACTTCCACCTCAACGAATTTCGCGTGTTGATTAACGGGCAACCACACACGCCAGCAAAGGTCG
>JAPOLP010000594.1 GCA_029977045.1 Planctomycetota bacterium | reverse complement strand
GAATTCGACGAGCATACCAGGGAAGCTCAAACAGGCCACTGATTGAACACGGATCAAGGTCGAGATCGGGAACTTCATCCGTGTTTTATCTGTGTTCCATCCATGGCCGAAAAGCCGGCAGGTCGCAGCTCACATCGGGGCGATCCGCTTTGTCCCGACGTCCGTCGTCAGGCAGACGTGCGAATGGAAGCTTTCGAGGACCAGTTCGGCCTTCTTCGCCTGCCAGTCCGGAGCGTCCCACAGGTCGTCGAACTCCCACGGGTCGGCATTCAGATCGTACAGCTCGCCGAGTTTCTGATCGTGGTACAGCGATAACTTGAACCGTTCGTCGCGGTACATCGTCGCGTAGCTGCCCGTGCCGCCGGTGAAGAACGGATCGAGTGCCTCGAAGTACTCACTGCGCACGAACGGTCGCAGGTCGTCGCCGTCCTGCTCGCCCTTGAGCACCGGCAGCAGGCTGGTTCCCTGAAAGTAGTCCGGGATCGGCACGCCGCACAGGTCGAGAATCGTCGCCGACATGTCGAGCAGTTCGACGAGTCCGTCGGCCTGCACGTTCTGCTGAAAGTGACCCGGCCAACAGAAGATCAGCGGCACGCGGACCAGGCCTTCGTAGAAACGGCAGCCTTTATACATCAGACCGTGATCGCCGAGCGTCTCGCCGTGATCGCTGGTGAAGATAATGACCGTGTTATCCCGCTGCCCGGTCGCGTCTAGGCAGTCGAGTATCCGCGCGAACTGATCGTCGATCTGCGCGATCATCGCGTAGTACTTCGCCTGAGCGTTCTTCGCGTCGTGCTCCTCGGGAGTGCGCACCTCATCCTGAAAATCGACAGCCGCGAACTTCGCCTGGTGCGCGAGGTCACTCTCGCGGAAGTACGGCCCCGGCATGTCGTCCGCGTTGAACTGGTCGGCGTAGGACTTCGGCGGGATGAACGGCGGATGCGGATCGTAAATGTTGATGTTGAGCAGCCACGGCTTGTCGTGCTCGCGCGAGATGAACTCGATTGCCCGTTCCGAAGCCCACGTCGTCTGATGCAGCTCAGTCGGGATCCGCTCTTCCGTTTCCCGCAGCGCGTTCAGGTCAGCGCCTTTGGCCCGTGCCCAGTCCGCGTAATCGTGAGTCCCCGGCGGCCAGTCGTCCCGCGGCGCGTGACTGTGCCACCAGTCGGTGAACCCGTCATCGAGCCGCGGTTCAGGCCGATGCCCGGCACTGACCAGGTGAAACTTCCCGATCATTCCGCAGTGGTAGCCCGAATCCGCAATCAGCTTCGAGATCAGCGGCGGCGCTTCAGCAGGAAAGGTGTCGTTGCCGTTTCGAGTGTTATGCACGCGGCTCGGATACAGCCCCGTCATAATGCTCGCCCGGCTCGGCGTGCAGATCGGACTCTGGCAGTAAGCGTGCGTAAACGCGACCCCCTGCCCAACGAGTGCATCAATCACCGGCGTCCGCACATGCGGATTCCCCAGCGCCCGAATTGTGTCAAACCGTTGCTGGTCGGTGCAGTACCAGAGAATGTTGGGGCGAGTCATCAATGAGCCTTCGGAGTCATTGTTGTTTTAAACAGTCACTTGTCAGGATTCACGCAGATGATCCAGTCCGCTTTCGCGTCGAACTGGTTATCGAGAAAGCCTGAAGAGGAAACGGTCGAGGAGCCGGCGATCGGAATCAACTCTGACTCGACGTCGCCATCGTACCAGTGAGCGATGATCCTGATCTGGTCATGACTTTCAACAAACTCCGCGACGAATTCACGCACGGAATCCGCAAACCCGGCGGGCACTGAGTCAAGCTTGTGACTGCGGACTGATGATTCGATCGCTCGCTCAATCCTTGCGTTTGACCATTTTCGCTTCTCGAATTTCTTTCGCAGTCGGGTTCGTGTCTGCTCAATACTTTCCCTTTCCGATGCTTCCCGGAACAGGCCGCAGGAACACGGTCCCAGACGGAGAACGAACAGTCGGAAACCATCTGGAAGGGAGTGCGTGATCGATGCGTTCCGAGATTCATGAAGAACCAGATTGCGTGGTAGCGCGGCAGCAAGCTGGCCTGCTAACCGCTCTGGAACAGCAACGGAAATGAAGTAGCACATCGATCAGACCAGGTGTGGTGCCGGGATGCTGACGGCGTGTTACGTCCCGCCATAAGTGCGCCTGGCGGGCCTTCCAGGCTCGAACTACCCTGCCGCGTTACTGCTTGTCGAGCAGACGCTGAATCAGGCTGAGTGACGACCGCAGACGCTGGTTGACGGCATCGTGACTGCACGGGTTCTCGCCCTTATCGAGACGAGGCTTCCATTCGGTGCCGTCCGGGCACTTGCCGTCTTCAATCTTCTTCAGTGCCTCCGTAATCACCTTCTTGTCTTTGACGTTCTTCTTTCCGAGGGCTTTGGCCAGCGTTTCGCTGTAGTGGTTCTGGGTTTTCTTGCTCTTTCCTGGATGGCACACCGCACAGGTGACTTTGTTGCCGGACTCTTTGAACTTCGGGTACAGCTCCTCAAACGCTGATTTGTGCGCTGGCCGAGCTGTGGCACTGTTCGGCGAGATCAGTGTTATTGCCAGAACGCCAACGAGCATGGAACCTGCGGGCCACATGGCAGTAAGAACGTTTCGATGTTTCGCCATTTCCTGGTCTCCCTGTTCAAGAACGAAGTAGGGTGGGTGGAGTGAAACGAGGCCCACCCTACGGAATCACTGAAGAATCTCCTCAACCTCAGCCGCCGACAATGAGTTCATCACCAGTGGCTGCGAGCAGTCCTCCTGGGACTGCTGCCAGGTGGCGATCAGGCGACCGTCGCTGGTTTGCAGAACGTCGACGTAGCGGCTGCAGCCGGTGCCGGTTGGGCTGATGAACAGCGGAGCGTGTTTGGAGAGGCGTTCGACCGAGGCCAGGTCGCCGTTCTGGATGTACGCCGCTCCGCCGATTTCTTCGCACGAATAACCTCGCGGGCGTTTCACTGCCGTCGAGTGTTCGTCGAGGTTCCGCAGGCACTCGCCACCGTCGTAGAAGACGAGGCTGACGTCGATGTCCGCGAATGCTCCGACCTGTGGCACGTTGACGACGCAGGTGCCGCGCGTCATGGCAACATCCCAGGTCGTGCCGCGCGGAAAGAAGCCGTAGTTCGGTTCGCTGTAGCCGCTCTGCTCGGCCGAGCGGCGGACGAAGCCGGGGTTGGAACTCGACCAGCTGAAAGGATGGCTGCAGAACAGCACGTCCAGGTCGCCGTTCCGCTGCTCGAAGACAAACGGATCCTTGATGTGCAGCCAGCGCGGGTCGTGGCACTCGATGATCGTTTCGATGGACGCGTTCTTCAGTTCGGCAACCGTCGGTGCCGCGAGTCGTTCGATCGTCCAGACGCCGGTGCCTGGCTTGAGGTAGTTCTCGAAGCCGGCCGGGTAACCGATGCCGTCTTTCTCGGTCGAGACAAACAGCTCGACGCCGTCCGGCAGGAAGTGCAGAGCGGTGCCTTCGATCGAGAGAACTTCCCGGTCGCCGACGTTGAGGTCCGGCTTCGAGAAGCTGACGGCCTTCTCCCACGACTCGCCGCCGTCGGTCGACTGAAAGATCGCCAGTTCGAGCCCTCGCTCGCCCGCGCCGAGGCCCGTTCGCGAATCGCCAAAGTTGCGGTATCGGCCCGTAACGAACAGTGTCCCGTAAGCGTCTTCGACCATGTTGCCACCGCCGAACCAGAACCCGGTCGAGTTCTGCTGTGGCGGCACGATCACGCGGGCTCGTTCCTGATCGACGAGGGCCGGCGCGCGGCGGGTTAAACGTTCTTCCTGTTGCGAATTTAGAGGCATGGGTTGTTATTCCAATGGGGGCATTCGTCTGACGAGGCGAGGTCAACCCGCCACTCGGCACGTTATAGAGGCTCGGTCGGAACCTGTCGCTGATTCCAGGTATGGGCGGTTTTGCCGAGGTAGCCTCTGAATCACCAGACCGACTGCAGCGCAAAGTCACGAAGTCGCAGAGTGACGCAAAGCCTTTGCGATTCTTTGAGCCTCTGCGTCTTTGCGCTGCCGACCGCCGAGGTCTCGGTAATTGCTTCCATCCCTCACGTCAGAATTCCGCCGATCACTTCGCCGTAGAGATCCGGCAGGCGGAAGTCGCGGCCGGAGTAGCGGTACGTGAGGCGTTCGTGGTCCAGGCCGAGCTGGTGCAGGATCGTGGCGTGCAGGTCGTGGACGCTGACTCGGTTCTCGACGGCTTTGAATCCGAAGTCGTCCGTCTTGCCGTACGTCGTGCCGCCTTTGATGCCGCCGCCGGCCATCCACATCGAAAAGCCATAATGGTTGTGGTCGCGACCATCTCCGTTTTCTGAGACTGGCGTTCGACCGAACTCGCCGCCCCACACAACGAGTGTCTCGTCGAGCAGGCCTCGTTGTTTGAGATCCCGCAGCAGAGCGGCGATCGGCTGATCGATCTCGGCGGCAATCTTCGGAATCTCGCGGCTGATGTGCTCGTGATGGTCCCAGGGGTTGTGCTCCAGATGGATGTAGCGGACG
>JAPOLP010000853.1 GCA_029977045.1 Planctomycetota bacterium | reverse complement strand
TGAATCCGTGTGACCTGCCACAGACGTGCCAGAATCTGTATTTCCTGCTGGTCGATCAGCCGCTGAGCGTCGTCGGGAATCGGCCCGAAGCGATCCCGCAGCTCTTCCGTAAAGTCCCCAAGTTGCTCCAGCGTCGTCAGCGACGACAGCCGCCGATAGACCTCGATCTTCGGTTTTCCCGGCGGCACGTAGCTCGACGGAAAGAACGCTGAGCCGGGCAGCTCAAGAGTGACGTGGTCGTCGCGTTTCTTCGGTTCCTTCTTGAGCTGCCGGACCGAGTTCTCCAGCAACTGGCAGTACAGCTCGTACCCGACCGTCGCGATGTGGCCGCTCTGCTCCGTCCCCAGCAGGTTGCCGGCGCCGCGGATTTCGAGGTCCCGCATCGAGATTTTGAAGCCGGCTCCGAGTTCGCTGAATTCCTCGATCGCCTTCAGCCGCTTCGCCGCGATAGTCGACAGCGTCTTGCCTTCTTCGAGCAGCAGGTAGCAGTACGCGCGGTGCTTGTACCGGCCAACTCGCCCCCGAAGCTGGTGCATGTCGGCGAGGCCGTAATTCTCGGCCTGGTGAATGAACATCGTGTTCGCGTTCGGGATGTCGACACCGCTCTCGACGATCGTCGTGCAGATCAGAACGTCGGTCTCGCCGCGAACGAACCGCAGCATCGCGGCTTCCAGTTCGTGCGGGTTCATCTGGCCGTGAGCGACGTCGTAGGTCGCCTCGGGCACGATCTGCTGCAGCCGCGATTCGATGTCGTGGATGTCGTGCACACGGTTGTGGATGAAGAAGACCTGGCCGTTGCGGTTCAGTTCGCGGACGATCGCCTGCCGAATCAGGTCGGCATCGAACCTCGCAATCCGCGTTGTGACGGCGACGCGTTCAGCGGGCGGCGTTGTCAGGTTTGAGATATCGCGGATACCCAGCAGCGACAGGTGGAGCGTTCGAGGGATCGGCGTCGCGCTGAGCGTCATGACGTCGACTTCCATCCGCAGCCGCTTGAGCGCCTCTTTAACGTCGACGCCGAAGCGTTGTTCCTCGTCGATGATCACCAGGCCGAGGTTAGAGAAGCCGACGTCCTTCGACACCAGCCGATGCGTACCGATGACGAGGTCAACCGCGCCGTCCTTCAGTCGCTGCACAACGCGACGCTGCTCGCCCGCCGTCTTGAACCGCGAGAGCGATTCGATCGTGATCGGGAACTCGGCCATGCGGTCGCAGAAGCTGCGGTAGTGCTGCTCGGCCAGCACCGTCGTTGGAACGAGCACCGCAACCTGTCGACCGGCGTCAATCATTTTGAACGCGGTTCGCATCGCGACTTCTGTTTTTCCGTAGCCGACGTCGCCGCAGATCAGCCGGTCCATCGGCCGCGACCGTTCGAGGTCCTGCTTGCACTCGACAACCGCCGTCGCCTGGTCGGGAGTCGGGACGTAGGGGAACGCCGCTTCGAACTCCTGCTGCCAGTGCGAATCTGGCGGGCACGAGATTCCCGGCTTGGATTCCCGAGCCGCCTGCATCCGGATCATGTCAGCGGCGAGATCGTTGACCGCTTCCTCGACTTTCGCCTTCTTCTTTGCCCACGCCGACGTACCAACGACGGAAAGTTCCGGCGCGTGCTTCGCGCCGCCGACGTACTTCTGCACGAGGTGAATCAGCGAGACCGGCACGAAGATGCGGACGGCGTTGCGAAACTCCAGTTCGAGATGCTCCTCAAGCTGGTCGGCGTTCTGCATCACTTTCATGCCGTGATACTTCGCGATGCCGTGCGAAACGTGAACGACCAGATCACCCTCATTCAGCTCGATAAAGCTGTCGATGATGCGGCTCTCAAACCGCTTCTTCTTTTTCGCCGTGCGGCGGACTTCCGTCCGGCTGAACAGCTCGTGATCGCTGAGCACCACGATGCCCTGCGGCACCAGCCGGAACCCGCGCGAGACGCGACCGACCGTCAGCGTTACTCGTTCGGCGAGTTCAGCGGCGTTGTCGCGGAGCAACTCGCCGAGACGTTCCTGTTCGCCCTCGTTGTGACACGCGATGACCACGCGTTCGTTGCGACCAACCGACTGAGCCAGCTCGCTGAGCACTTCCGCCCGCGGCCCACTGAAACGCTCGATCGATTCGATCTGCAGATGGCACGGCGTGTCGAACCCGTCGGCGGCGATCGGAGCGATCTCGATCGACGGAAACTGCGTCACGCGTTTCATCACCGCATCGACGCTGAACATCCCGCGTCGATCGTCCAGCCGTTCGAGCCACGCGCGGCCTTCAGCAACGATGTCTGACAGTTCGCACAGAGCGATCCAGGTGCTGGCGGGCGCGAAGTCGAGCAGCGATTCCGATGCGGGACGCGACGCGGCTTCGGCATCAACAGGTGAGACGACTGTGATCTCGACGGCGTCGAGGTTCTGAATCGTGCGCTGACTCTCGGCGTCGAACTGGCGGATCGATTCGAGTTCCGTGTCGAAGAACTCAATCCGGATCGGGTCCTCGGCATCGGGCGGGTAGACGTCGACGATCCCGCCGCGAACCGCGAACTCACCGGCGTACTGGATCCCGGTAACTCGCTCGAAACCCTGGTTCGTCAGCCATGACTCGAAGTCCGGCTGGTCGATCACGTCACCAACCGCCAGCCGCCGCGTGCCAGCAACGATCTCTTCCCGCGAGGGAGTCGGCTGCAGCAGCGCTCCGATTGTCGTGACGGCGACTCGCGGCGGAGCGTTCGACTGAAGCTGCCGCAGCACCCGCAGCCGCCGGCCGAAGACGGAATCCGTCACGTCGTGCTCGGATGGCAGCGTGTCCCAGGCTGGAAAGATCGCGGGCACCTCGCCGAGAAACGCGGTCAGATCGTCGACGTAATCATCGACGTCCGCGATTCGAGGCAGCACGACCACCAGCGTTTGCGGGCAGCGAGTCGACAACGTCGCCGCCGCGAGCGCGGACGCTGACCCCCACGCTCCGTCGATCGTCCCGCTGTTGCCGTTGCCGAGCGTCTTGACCAGCTCGGCAAACCCGGGTGTGTCTTCGAGGAGCGGAACGAGCGTCTGCAGTTGTTCCGCCTGAGCGGTCGCCATCCGAGGCCGACTCCGCTGCTACAAAATGAAGTTGCAGGAAGTTGGTGGCTGCCCGCGTTTCTGTCAATCGCCACTGTGCCGTCACGCACGACCGCCTGCTTCACCCTCCATCTGGGAGGGTCGACCGCGAAGTACGAGGGGGCGGGGAGGCGTCACGCTGGCTGCCAGCAGGCTGGAACCAGCGAGTCCCCTCTCCGCGGCTGAGACCGCGACTCTCCCGCAAGCGGGAGAGTGAATTCCTCGTTTGTGCGTCCTGC
>JAPOLP010001044.1 GCA_029977045.1 Planctomycetota bacterium | reverse complement strand
CGAGTCAGCCAGTTCGACCTTAATCGGAAACAGTTCGCGCGTAGCGAGCGTTGAGACCACTTCGGTATCGCTGCCAGCGGTCAGAAGTCCTTTGACTTCCTGCCCACTGAGTGCTCGGGCGACGTACTGAAATTCGGGCATGGGACACGGAAAGGCTGAAGGCAGAAGGCGAAAGGCAGAACAAGTCGATCGAGGAATTCTGAAGCCATCCTTCAGCCTTCCTCCTTCTGCCTTTTACACAATGTCTCCCTTGGTGATGCGGATAACGTCTTCGACGCTGGTAATTCCGTTGATCGCGTGGAGCCATCCACACTGTCGCAGCGTCAGCATTCCATGCTCGACGGCGTACTTGCGAACTTTCGTCGAGCTGACTCGGTCGGCGCACATCTCACGAATGGCGTCGTCTGTCGTCAGCAGTTCATAGGTTCCCATCCGCCCCGAATAGCCAGTGTCGCGGCACTCGCGGCATCCAACAGGGCGGTAAAGCTGTTCGACGTCGCAGGCCGGGAAGTCTTTCGGCAACTCGCCGGGTTCGGGCCGGTATGGTTGTTTGCATTTGTTGCACAAGCGGCGAACCAGTCGCTGAGCCATCACGCCTTCGACGGTGCTCGCCACGAGGTACGGTTCGACGCCCATATCGACCAGTCGAGTGAACGCGCTGGCGGCGTCGTTGGTGTGCAGCGTGCTGAAGACGAGGTGGCCGGTCAGCGATGCCTGAATGGCTGCTTCCGCCGTTTCGTAGTCTCGAATTTCCCCGATCAGGATGACGTCCGGGTCGTGACGCAGGATCGAGCGAAGGCCTGCGGCGAAAGTCAGTCCGATCCGGCTGTGGACCTGAATCTGGCTGATGCCGTCGAGCTGGTACTCGACCGGGTCTTCGACCGTGATGACTTTCGTCGTCGGACTGCGGATTTCGCTCAGCGACGCGTACAGCGTGGTCGACTTACCGCTACCGGTCGGGCCGGTGACCAGCACGATGCCGTGTGGCAGCGAAATGAGTTCGTGGAACGGCTTGTAGATCTGCTCGGGCATTCCCATCTCGGCCAGCCGGAAGATCATCCGGCCTTTATCGAGAATACGCAGCACAACGCCTTCGCCGTGCAGCATCGGGATGATCGAGACGCGGACGTCGATATCGCGCCCGGCGACGCGGAGTTCGATACGACCGTCCTGCGGCAGACGTTTCTCGGCGATGTTTAGCCGCGACATGATCTTCAGACGCGTGACGATCGCCGCGTAAAAGCGGTTGATCTCTGGCGGAACCGGCTGAACTCGCAGCAGGCCGTCGACGCGGTACCGGACCGTCAGGCCGCGTTCGCCCGGTTCGACGTGGACGTCGCTCGCCTGCTGCTCCAGAGCTTCCAGCAGCAGTTCGTTGACGAGCCGGATGACGGACGCCTGCTGAGCCATCTCGGCAAGTTCGCCGTCGGCTCGAACAGCTTCCGCAATGAACTCATCGTCCTCGTCCGTCTTCTGCTGGACGAGTTCGTTGATCGTGTCGCCGCCGACGCCGAGGTTCTTCTTGATCAGCGTGACGACGTCGTCGCGCCGCGCGAGTACCGGTTCGAGTCGCAGTCCGCTGAGCGAACTGAGTTCGTCGAGCGCTTCGAGATCAAACGGGTCAGCCGTCGCGACTTCAACGCGTTCGCCGTCCTTACGCAGCGGCAGCAGCGAGTGGCGATAGATCGTTGAGGTCGGAAACTGGTTGAGCAGTTCAACGTCGACATGAAAATCCTTCAGGTCGACGTACTGCATGCCGAGTTCGGCGGCGAAGGCCTGCAGCGTGTCTTCTTCACTGAGCAAGCCCATTTCGACGACGGCATGGTCAAACCGCTTGCCGTTCATCTGAGCGCGGACGGACGCACCCTGTTCGGGAGTCAGCAGTCCTCGTCGGATGAGAAGTTCGCCGATTTCCATAAGACCGTGCTCTCTCGGTTGATCACTGCCGCTGAGTTCGACACCCGCCGGGCAGGTTTCAATATCGCAGAATTAATTGGGTCGGTGCCGTCGTGGGCAGCTGGTCGCGTGTGACGACAGCGTTCCCTTGTCAGCTTCTGGGGCAAAATTGTCTCAACAGGGTATTGGATTCGCGAAAGCTCGCAATTTGTTCCGCGATTCCCTGGTGACATCCCTGCCAATTCCGGGCAAATCAGCGACCGCCACGTCCACCGAATGGACTGCCGCCGCGCCCGCCGAACGGACTTCCGCCGCCGCCAAACGGGCTGCCGCCGCGTCCCCCGAATGGGCTGCCGCCGCGATCTCCACCACCGAACGGACTTCCTCCGCGGTCTCCACCGCCTGGAGGGCCTCCGCCGGCCCGTTCCATGGCTCGCTGCATAAACATCTGCCGCATCTGGTCAGCGGGATCTCCACCCGGTGCTCCGCCCGGACTGTTGCTGCCATTGTTGTTGTTTGAATTGTTTCCGTTTGACGATCCGCCAGTGACTTTCACGCGAGGCATCAGTGCCCCAATCGTCTTCTGCAACGCCGCAGTGCTGGAGTGCTCCAGCGAGACAATCCTGGTCG
>JAPOLP010000602.1 GCA_029977045.1 Planctomycetota bacterium | reverse complement strand
GGTCGAGCGGCGTGTCGTGCGGCGGGCACTCGTCGAGACACATGATGCAGTCGGCCCCAAGCTGCTCCTGAATCCGCATCGCACTTTCCGGCGTCAGTTCGAGCAGGCTGTCGTCGATGTGTGAGCGGAACGACACTCCGTCGTCGTCGAGTTTCCGCAGCGTCGCGAGACTGAAAACCTGAAATCCGCCGCTGTCGGTCAGAATCGGCCCGTCCCAGCCCATGAAGTTGTGCAGGCCGCCGAGTTCCGCGATCAGTTCCGAACCCGGTCGCAGCGCGAGATGGTACGTGTTCGCGAGAATCTTCTGGACGCCGACCTGCCAAAGTTGGTCGGGAGTCAGTCCCTTGACCGTCGCCTGCGTGCCGACCGGCATGAAGACCGGCGTTTCGACCTCGCCATGCGGCGTGATCCAGCGACCGGCTCGCGCACCGGTTTCCGGGTCGACGTGTTCCAGCTCAAAGCGAAAGTGCGACACGCGACTTACTCCACCGGCTCAAACACGAGCGGGTGATCCGAACTCGGGTCGGCAACTCGCAGGCTGACTTTGCCTTCCAGCACCTGCCGCAGCAGATCGCCGCAGACTTCGCTCCGCCAGCCGGTTTCCAACTTCGGCCGGTCATTCTCGGGACAACCCTCGTTGTACCAGCGAACCAGTTCCTTCAAATCGTTCGACGTGCCAACCAGCCCGGTCGACAGGCCCAGTTCCGCACAGCGATTCGCCAGAGCAATCGCCAGCAGCTTGCCAAGCACCGGCTCGTCCGGTGACGAGTCCTTCGACTTGAATGCTTCCGGCCACTCGTCTTTCGGCAGGCTCAATGCTCGCTTGACGGCGTCAACGATGTCTCGCGCATTCCGCCGGAAGTTCGGTCGCCCCATTTCGCGCGACTGCAGCAGTTCGCTTTCCGACTGCGGCTGCCGTTTCGCGATATCGATCAGCAGGTCATCCCGCAGAATCCGACGCAAGGGCTGATTCGTCCGGTCCGCTGTCTGATCACGCCAGCGATACAGTTCCCGTGCAACAACCAGTTGCTTCTGCCGCAATCGCCGCACACCAGAGAGCCGCAACCAGGTGTCGTCACCGCGTTCGGCAATCATCTCGCCGATCATTCGCCCGGTCTCTTCCTCGGCCCAGCCCAGCCGACCCTGCCGGTCCAGCCACGCCTGCTGAGCGTCGAGAACGTCGAGCACGAACCGGACATCATCAAGAGCGTACGAAATCTGCCGGGTCGTCAGCGGTCGACGACTCCAGTCCGTTCGCGTCTCTGCCGAGCTGACTGACTTACCGAGCACGCGAGAAATCAGCCGTTCGTAACTCAGCGGGTAATTCGTGCAGCGCAGGCCTTCGGCAATCTGGACGTCCCACATCCGGCGAGGCGGCGCACCACAATGGGTCAGGCAGAAACGGGTCTCTTCCCGGCCAGCGTGAACGACAATCGTCGTTTCGTCGTCAGCCATGATATCCCACCAGCTGGCGAGATCGACCTCGAACGGATCAACCGCGACGCACGCTTCCCGCGTCGCGAACTGCACCAGACAGAGCTGCGGTCGGTAGGTGTTCTCCGAGATGAACTCAGTATCAAACGCAACGAGTCCCGCTTCGCGCATGTGCGAGCAGAAATCGTCAAATTCGTTCTGAGATGTAACCAGCCGGTCCGTCATGAACTCACGCCGCAGATTGAGTCGCTTTGTTGTCTGTCTCGATATTCGATCACTGCCGACCCCTCGGGAAACATGAACGAATAGTGTCGATCGCCGTAGACGCCAGCAAGCGACGGGAATGTGGAAATTACAACAACGCCGCCACCGACCGGGAGCCTGAACAGTCGACCGCCAGAGAGCGGACCACATAGAGTTCCACCGCCACGCACCGTGGCCTCGCCCACGCCGGCTCGTTTAACACCCAACTGCAGGCGCCGGCACCAGTGACCTCAAGATCGAAGTCGCCCTCGGGCGTTTCGCACCCCGGTTTACCTCACCGAGACTTTCAGCCAGGCACGAGGCCATCCGTTGAACCCGACTCATCTGCCCCCAAACCACTGTCGCTCCCCTCAGGGACTCGCACCAGCTCTCGTCCTGCTCGCTCTCTGCCTGCTCGCCATTCCTGAGGCCGCGTCCGCCCAGGGGCGCCGGCTTCCGGATTCGATCGAAGCCCGCATCGACCAGCCGTACGCGAACACCGACAACCCGCGGCAGCAACTCGACATCCTTCTGCCGAAGAAGCGAACCTCAGACAAGCCGCTGCCGGTCGTCGCGTTCATTCATGGCGGCGGCTGGCGAAACGGAGACAAGGCCGGCGGTCGGCGGCGAGTCGCTCCGTTCGTCGAGTCCGGCCAGTTCGTCGGAGTCTCAATCGGTTACCGGCTGAGCGGCGAGGCAACCTGGCCGGCGCAGATTCACGACTGCAAGGCCGCGATCCGCTGGCTGAAAGCCAACGCTGGCTCTCTCGGCATCGATCCCGACCGGATCGGCGTGATGGGTTCGTCTGCCGGAGGGCACCTCGTCGCGATGCTCGGCACGAGTGGCGACGTCGAGGACCTTGAAGGCAAACTCGGTGGCCACACAAACGTCAGCAGCCGAGTCGCCTGCGTCGTCGACGAGTTCGGCCCGACCAACTTTCTCACGATGAACGACTTCCCCAGCCGCATCGACCACCTCTCGGCGACCTCGCCCGAGTCGCTGCTGATCGGCGGCCGGATCACCGAGCACAAAGACAAAGTCCGTCACGCTTCGCCGCTGACGTACGTCTCAAAAGACGACCATCCATTCCTGATCGTTCACGGGACCAATGACCCGCTGGTTCCGTACAACCAGTCGGAAGTCCTCGAAGCCGCGCTGCGGAAAGCCGGAGTCAGTGTCACCCTGCAGACGATCACCGCAGGCGAACACGGCGGCTTCCGCAGCCCCGAACTCGACCGCCGCACGCGTCTGTTCTTCGAGAAGCACCTGCTCGGCAAGGACGTCGACATCCCGCACACACCGCTGGCCGTCGGCGAGTAGTCACCTTCAATACAGAAAAGAATTCGTCAGCACACCGCCCCGAATCTGAAAGCCCTCAATGCTCCCGGTCGCTCCGACACAGTACGACGTCAACTTTTCGATCTTCGGGATTCCGGTCCGCATTCACCCGTTCTTCTGGCTGATCGCAGCGTTCATCAGCTGGGTCGATGGCAGACTCGATCTCGTCGTTGTCGGCATCTTCTGCGTCTTCCTCTCGATTCTCGTCCACGAACTCGGACACGCTCTGTCAGCCCGTTACTTCGGCTGGCCTCCGAGCATCCTGCTGCACGGGATGGGCGGACTGGCCTTCTACAGCCCGACGTTCGGTTACACGCGAGGCCGAGCGATCTGGATCGCCTTCGCAGGCCCACTCGCCGGGTTCCTGCTGCTGGGGGCAGCGTTTGCCACTGCGGTCGGATGTCAGGCTGCGGTTGCTGCCGGACAGGACTGGGCCATCCGGATGTTTACAGGCGAGAGGATAACGCCCGTCGAATTCGCCCTCGGAATGCTGATTCAAGTCAACCTGTTCTGGGGAGTGCTCAACCTGATGCCGGTCTTCCCACTCGACGGCGGAAAGATCTGCTCAGAGATTCTCAATGCCCGCAACAGCGTCATCGGCCAGCGTCGCACCGCTGTTATCGGCATGATCACGGCAGGCCTGCTCGCAGCGTTCTTCCTGAAGAGTGGTCAGTGGTGGGGCGGCCTGCTGTTCGGCAGCCTCGCGTACGACAACTATCGTCAGTACGAACAGTTTCGCCGTGGCCGGTGGTAGCAAAGTCGCTGATCGCTCCGCGATCGAAGCGTCGATCTTTGCCTGCTTCGCAGCGCTGTTCGTTGCCGACACCTTCAGCCGTAATCAGACTCCGAACCAACCGCGTTTCGATCGCGGAGCGATCAACGACTTTCAGGAGTTCTCAATGGCCAACGTTTACGACTTCGGTGCCGTCGGCGACGGCCAGATGGACGATACGGAAGCGATCCAGCACGCGATTGTGGACGGCGACGGCACGCTGCAGTTCGGCAAGGGCACGTTTCGCATCACAAAGCCGCTGGTCTTCGATCTGACAAAGACCGGCTACGCCTCGATACAGGGCACCGGCGGTGCGACGCGGATCATTATGGACGGCCCCGGACCGGCAATCCAAATCGTCGGCACGCATCGAGGCACCGCATCGCCGCCGAGCATCAAGCCGCCGGTCTGGCAGAACGAAAGAATGCCAACAGTCAGCGGTCTCGAAATCCTCGGAGCCCATCCGCAGGCGGTCGGCATCGAGCTGACGCGGACGATGCAGCCAACGCAGACCAGCGTCCTGATCCGCAACTGCCGGCACGGCGTGCATCTGGTCGAGCGGAATCGCAACGTGCTGATCTCGCACTGCCACATCTTCGACAACGACGAGTTCGGCATCTTCTTTGACAACTGCAACCTGCACCAGACGATCATTTCTGCCTGCCACATCAGCT
>JAPOLP010000825.1 GCA_029977045.1 Planctomycetota bacterium | reverse complement strand
GTACCTGGCCCGCAAACGCCTGGGCGAGGAACTCGCCGAACAGGAACGTCAGCGCGGCATCCCACTGGGCGATGACGCGATTGTCGTCCCAGTCCCTGACACCGCAAAAGCCGCCGCCGACAGCATGGCGTACGAACTGGGCATCCCCAGTCTCGAAGGCCTGATCCGCAATCGCTACATCGGCATGACGTTTATCGAAGGCCGCGGTCGAGCCGAAAAAGTCAGAGCCAAATACACACCGCTGCGTGAAGTTCTGGAAGGCAAACGCGTCCTGCTCGTTGAAGACACAATCGTTCGCTCAACAACGATGAAGGCGCTGATCTCGCAGCTTCGCGAACGTGGCGGCGTCGCCGAAGTACACGTTCGCGTCGCCTGTCCGCCGATCATCGCTCCGTGCTTCTACGGCATTGATATGTCGACAGTGAATGAGCTGTTCGCGACGAAGTTCCTGACGAACGGCGACCTGACGCCCGAGATCGAAGACCGCATGGCTAACACGCTCGGAGCCGACTCGCTGCGTTACCTGCCGAAGGCCGCGATCGCCCGCTGCGTCGATCTGCCCGGCAGTTCGCTGTGCGAAGCCTGCATCGATACCGACTACCCCACGGAATGCGGCCAGAAGCTCTACCAGCTCGCCCTGACCTCCGCCGCCAACGGCACCGAAAGCCGCACCTACGACACGCCCCTGACAACGCGCACGTAAGTAACGTTAGGTACGTAGCTACGCTCGCCAGAGCGTGGAGCTCTACCGTCTGACGATGGTAGCTACGGTCAAAACCGCGGCCTCAAACGTGCAGCTCGACCATGTCGCCTTCGTTGAGCACGTGCTCGCGACCGACGGACTGGCCGTCGTGGATGCCCTCGCCCCAGACGCGGGCGAACTTCAACTGCGCTGACAGGTCGCGATGGACTCGCGCAGCGAGGTCCTCGACTGTACCACCGGTTCGTAGCGCGTACGGTTCCTCATAAACGGCTGGCTGGCCGGGAGCCTTTGTGTAAACGCGGATGATGTTGAGTGACTGGAAGATCGCGTCACGCAGCGTCTCGCGAGACTCGGTACGGTCCAACTCGACTCGCCACTCGGGAAGCTCGCTTCCTGCAAGTTCGCGCCAGAATTCGAGCCGCGTGTCGACATCCGGATCGTCACCGCGCGTCACAACCAGTCGCGTCTTGATCCGCAGGTTCGACAGATCGCCGTCGACGAAACCCGTTGCTTCCGCCAGGACGGTCTTGCGCGAAGCAAGCTGCTGCAGCAAGACGTTCGTCTCTTCAGGAGCGTCGTCCGAACTGCCATCGAAGCACAGCAGCACCAGATCGGCCGTGCGGGCGAAGCTGACCAGGTACGGTGGCAAGTGCGCGTCGGTGATCGGCGGCGTATCGACAAGCTGAATGAAAATGTCCTGCCAGGGCATCATCGCCGGCAGCGGTTCGCGCGTTGTGAACGGGTAGTCCGCAACTTCCGGTTCGGCTTTGGTCAGTTCGGCAACCAGCCGCGACTTCCCCGAGTTCGGAGCGCCGAGCACGATGACCGTGCCCGCTCCCTGACGCGGAATGCGGTAACTGAGCCCGCCCTTCGGAGCCGACTTCTCCCGCTGCACCTCAGCCCGAGCTTCCTTCAGGCGGGTCTTCAGGTCGGCCTGCAAATGATCCGTGCCTTTGTGCTTCGGAATCAGCTGCAGCATCTTCTCCAGACACTGCACCTGCTCCACCGCCGACTGCGCCCGCCGGTAGTCCTCTTCGGCGTGGTAATACTGCAGAGTCAGATTGGCGGCCATGATCAAGACTTCTCGGTCGCTGGCGCAAAGCCGCAGAGACGCAAAGAACCGCAAAGGAATCACGGCTTACTCTCTCGCAAACTTTGCGAATCTTTGCGTCTCCGCGCCTTTGCGTCAGAGGCTTACTCCAGACTCTCGAAGTAGCGGCGCAGGCGTTCTTCGTAGGCTCGTGGGGCGCGGCGGCGGGAGCTGGCCTGGATGGCGGTGCGGAGTTCAGGCGGCAGCTTCGCGAACCAGGCGGCCTGATCGAAGCGGCGGTTCTCGATGTCCCGCTGATTGTTCTTCGAATCTGGCGTCTGGCTGTCGCCCGTCGAGTCACTTGTGTCGACGACGTTGAGCGACTCGTCCTTCGTCGGATCGTTCTCGGCGAACTCGCCGGCCTGAGCGGCCCCATTGGCCACCGCTGGAGCGGTCTGGCTGTTCTTTGACGGCTGGCTTTGCGACTGATTCTGTGGCGGCTGGTTGCCGGGCTGCTGAGCATCGTTCGCGGCGAACTGCTCGCCCGGAGCCGCGTCACGAGCGTTCTCCATCGCTTCCTCAAGCTGAGCCTGCATCAGTTCGGACAGTTCGCTGAGCAGTTCAGGTCCGGCCATCATTCGTGCGGTTGTCTCCGGCGAGTTCGGCACGAAGCCGGTTCCCAGGTCTGGCGACTGGCCAGGCTGCTGTTGTCCCTGCTGACCGGGTTGCGGAGTTCCGTTCTGACCGGGCTGTTGCCCTTGAGCGAGATCGCCGAGCGGTGAATCCGATGGCTGCTCACCAGCGGCGGCGTCTGGCGGAGTCGTCTCGGCGGGCTGTGTCGTTTCGGCCGTCGCACCTTCGGGAAGCTGCGACGGATCGAGAGCGGCCAGCGCTTCGGGTTGCTCACTCGGATCAAGCGGCTGCAGTTGCTGCAGCAGACCGGATGCCATTTCGAGCGCCTCGCGGATCGGCTGATTGGCAACCTCTTCCTGCCCGGACAACTCGACAGCTCCCTCGCCGGTCAGCCGCTGAGACTGAGCGAACTTCTGCATCGCCTGGCCCAGCTTCTGAGCCGCTTCCTGCTGCGGCTTCGACATCTCGCCCGACTCTTTCTGTTCGGGCGTCAGCGCTGCAACTGCTTCTTCGACGTCGTCGCGAGCGGCGGCGAGTGCCTCGACCGAATCCTGTTGCGACTGAGCCAGCTCAGCCAGTGCCTGTGCCAGTGCCTTCTCGCGTTCGAGCTGCTGCTCCTTTGCGGCGAGGTCAGCGGCGGCGCGGTCGAGGTTCGGTTTCAGATCGGAATCCTGCGGCTTAAGCGGCGCCGCCATGTCAGCCTGTTCGGCGTTGCGATCGGCAGCCGCGAGCGCGTCTTCGCGAGTCGCAACCGCTTCCTTCTGAGCGTCCCGCAGCGCGGCAGCAGCACTCGCATCAACTTCGGCGGCCTTGCGAGCGGCGTCGTTTGTCTTGTCGTTCACGGCGGCAAGCTGTTCGGCTTCCATCCCGGCAAGCTGCTGCATCTCGGCTGCGAGCTGCTGGTCAGCTTTCGCGAGTGCCTCGCCCACCTGCTTCTGCGGTTCGGCAGCCAGCTCGGGCAGGTTCTCACCAAGCTTCGACGCGGCTTCCTTCGCAGCGTCGGTCGCCGCCTGCAGCGACTCGCCAGCGTCAGCCGAGTCCTCACCCGCAATCTGCTTCGCGGCCTCAGCAG
>JAPOLP010000866.1 GCA_029977045.1 Planctomycetota bacterium | reverse complement strand
TCGGATTGTTGTAGATCTCCTCCACCTGCTTGTCGAGTTCTTCCTGCTTCTTCTTCTTCTGCTCGTCCGCGCCCTCTTCCGCCTTCTTCGTTTCGTCGGCAACATCCTTGCGGAACTGATCCGTCTGCCGCTGCACTTCCAGCATGGCTCGGTGTTGCTGGCGACGCTTGCGGAGTTCGACGTACGACGTGTCGCCAGCCAGAACGTCGACGCAGTTCAGGATAAACTTGACGTTGTCGAGTTTGAGTCCAAACGCTTCGTTCTGGGCGATGTTGAAAATCTGGTCGGAGATGAAGTCGGTGTCGGCAACGAAGATCGCATTAACCTTGTTGTCGCCCTTGCCTTCGACTCGACCGGCGATGACGTGAGCGAACTTGTCGGCGTCACGGATCACACGTCGCGGATCCTTTGGCTGAGTTCCAAAGAACGAATTCTCGACCAGATCGCCGAATTCGTTCTTACCTGACGACGCTCCGGTCTGCAGCAGCGACGTGAATTCGACTTCGGCATTCGTATCTTCGAGAACCTCACCCGGGTACAGGACGAGCAGTTCCTGCAGACCGCTGGTGACGTCGCTCTCCGGATTGAATGCTTCCGGGTTGCCGCTGACCTTCGTCACGAAGACGTAATCCTGCGGCAGGTCGACCCACTGCGGATGCGGGTTCACCGTGTCCCAGATCAGCGAGTCGTTTTTCCATTCGATACCAAGAGCTGCAAGCAGCGGCGCGTAGTTGGCTCGCGGTTCCGGAGGCTGCTGCTGACCGAACATCGGGTTCCCCGCCGGTCGCTTCGGCTGGCTGGGAGCGTTACCGAGATTCGTGATCGGCATCGGGTCGTCGAGAATCAGAACCGGCTTGCCGCTCTTCACATACGTGACGAAGTTGTCCATCTGCTGCTGGTTGAGCGACGAGGGCTGCACAGCCAGCAGGACGTCCATTTCCTCGTCGATCGCCGAATCTGCAGCAACTTCAACGACCTTGTACTGCTTCTTCAGCTCCTGACTGATTCGCCACTCCGGCTGACTGCGCATCGACTGCATGTCGAAGCCGCCGTTGACCTTCGCATCCGTTCGCAGCACTCCGACCGTCAGCCGGTCTTCCTGAGAGACCGTGCGAATTGACCGAGTCAGTTCGTACTCGATCGACGCTCCCGACTCGAAGAACGGAATGACGACCTGATCGAACGGGCTCTGAACCACAGCACCAAGGAAGACTTCAACCGCCTGGAACCGACCGTTGACTTCCGACTGAACGGTTTGCGGTGCGATGCCGAAGTGCGATGCTTCTTCAGCCTGTTCGCTGAACGGCGTCACGTCGACAAAGCGAACATTGAGCAGTCCGCCGCCCATCTGGTCGTACTGGCGGAGCAGGCCGCGAAGCTGCGTCTGCTGAGCGACGTACTCACGAGGCACCGTGGGGCTCAGGTACGCGAGGACGGTGACCGGGTTTTCTTCTTTGATGTTGTCGATCAGCTCGGTTGTCGTGTCCGAGAGCGTGTAGAGGTTCTCGGCGGTCATGTCGAACCGCAGCCCCATCGATTCGCTGGCCGTCGAGATGACCGAGTTGCCAGCGATCAGAGCGATCAGCAGGCAGACAACGCGAACTCCGCAGTGGGCTCCCATCGGAAGGCCAACGCCGCTACGAACCCAGTGTCGGCGACTGATCATCGCGGCATTGAGATACAGAGCGAACGCGATCAGCGATCCGAAGTAAACCAGCCCACTGAACGGCACGACGCCCATAGCGAATTCACGCAACCGCTCAGAGAGACTCAGCGACAGGCTCACCTGCGAGAACCAGTCTGCGAGCGTGTCGCCAAACGTTGGTTCTTCGACGAACGGCCGCGAGACCGCCAGGTTGCCGATGAAAACGGGAATCGCACAGAAAGCGACGCCGATTCCGAACGCGACCGTCACGCTGCTCGTCATCACCGACGCGAACATCGCCAGACTGATCAAAGCCGCGCCGGCGAGCCAGTACCCGAAGTACGTCGTCAAGAGCAGGCCCCAGTCCGGATTCGCGATCCTCGCCAGAACGCCGAACATCGTCATCGAGAAGCCAAGCGCGACGGTGTAGACCAGCACGAGCGACAGATACTTTCCGAGCAGAATCTCGGTGTCCGTCCCCGGCAGCGTGAAGAGCAGTTCGTCCGTCCCATGACGCTTTTCGTCCGCCCACGCCGTCATGGCAATCGCCGGCACAATGAACAGCAGCAGGTACGGGAAGTACACGGTCAGCTGGTCGAGCGTTGCCAGGTTGTTCGTAAAGAACTGCGGGTTGAAAGCGGCCAGCGACGCCGCGACGACAAAGAAGATGATGAACAGGTATCCGAGCAGGCCGGAGAAATAGCTCATCAGGTTTCGCTTGAGCACAGCGACAATCACATGAGTTCGCATATCTCAGTTCCGCAATGGAGTGGTAACTAATTGAGGTTTGTTCGTTTCACCCGAAGCCGCAGGCGACGGCGTTTACATCGAGTCCCGACGCGTTCGCCTGCCGTTTCGAGACAAGCAGTCAAGCAACAGACGTCAGGCACCGGCGCCGGTCAGTTCGCGGAAACGGTTTTCCATTTCCTCTTCCGTGCCAGCCATCTCGTCGGTCGGGCCGTCAAACACGACGCGTCCCTGGTTGACGAGAATCACGCGGCTGCAGACGGCCTTGACCTCACGCAGGATGTGCGTCGACAGCAGGATCGTTTTCGTCTGACCAAGGCTCGTGATCAGGTCACGGACACCCTGGACCTGATTCGGATCGAGACCGCTGGTCGGTTCGTCGAGGATCAGAACATCAGGATCGTGCAGCAGCGCCTGAGCCATGCCGACTCGCTGCCGGTAACCCTTTGACAGCTTGCTGATCGACTTCGTCCAGACGGTGCTGAGCGAGCAGGCGCCGCGGACATATTCGAGCCGCTGACCGAGCGTGCTGGCGTTCATGCCGCGAGCTTCGCCGAGGTACTTCAGGATGCTCTGCGGAGTCATCTCGGCATACAGAGGCCCGTTTTCCGGGAGATAGCCAAGCCGCGACGCAGCCGCCAAGCGGTCGGTCTGCATGTCATGCCCGGCGATTCGTGCCGAGCCGCTCGACGGAGCCAGATACCCCGTCAGCATCTTCATCGTCGTTGATTTTCCAGCGCCGTTAGGTCCGAGAAACGCCGCAACCTGCCCGCGCGGGACAGAAAATGTGACGTCCTCGGTGGCGACGAACGAGCCGTAATACTTACTCAGCCCATCCGCCTCGATCATCACGTCGCTGGAGCCACTGGTGG
>JAPOLP010000859.1 GCA_029977045.1 Planctomycetota bacterium | reverse complement strand
CTTCCTCATCACCAGACTTCTTGCGGTCGGTCCCCTGCTCGGCCTTTTGATCTGAATCGGACAGCGTCTGTGATTCCTGCCCGTCAGCGTTTCGTCGCTCCGTATCTGAGTTCTCGTCAGCTCCTCGGTCCGCAGACTCATCTACCGATTCCGGCTCGTTGCTGCCCCGCGGTTCCTGGTTGAGTTCGTCAATCCGCTCCTGTCGCTGCTGGGCATCAAACGCGTGCTGATCGACGACCTCCGACTCAGACACGGGCTCGGAGATGCGAATTCGCAACTGCGGCGTGATCGACACGTTGTTGTCTTTCAACCTGCGAGTCGGAGAATCGATCACTCGGTTGTCGCGAGCCTCTCCCCACCACGCCAGCACGTCACCCGGCTTGAGGCCCAGGTCCTCCAGTTTCAGATCGTGCTCGACTTCGGCGGACCGGTCACCGCCACGCCACAGGACGCGATCACTCAGGTCGATGTTTCCGTGCCGTGATCGCAGCGTGACGCGTGTCAAGCGAAAATCGGGATCAGCAGCCCTCAGCAGCAGCGGGACGATCGCATTGGCCGGTCGTTCGATATCAGCAGTCGGGTAAACAGCCTCGATCTGCGGCTTCTGGTCGGGATGGATTTCGATCGGATAAACAGCCGGTGTCGGGTCCGTCGCTCCAGCTTCTGTTCGGTAGCGAATCCGGTAGAAACGTGGCGTCTCACCTTCGTCACGAATCATTGCCTGCCATTCGACGGACAATCGCGTTCCGTCTTCAATGTCCATCGGCAGCGGCTCAGGATTCAGCGGGAACGACTCAGTCTCAGAAAACTCGATCCAGGCACGCTGCACCGGCATGTTCGTCGACGCAGAGAACGTCAGACGTGTTCCTTCCCAGACGTCGATGACGGGAGGCTCACGACGTTCTGGCCGCAGCTCCATGTAGTCCGGATACGCATAATGAATCTGCTCGACACTGACCGACGGCGGCTGAATCACGTCGATGCGGTACGGAGACGAAACGGCATCGCCTGCTTCGATGTGGTACGTGAGCCCCTGCAGCAACCCGTCGCCTTCCGGCCCTGCCAGGACACCCGCGAATCGTTTGAGAGTCTCGTCCGCCCGCCGCAGCGTGACCCGTTCATCAACGAGCGACCGATCGAGCGTCGAATAGACCAGTTCGACTTTCTCTGGAGTCTCGCCACGCAAATCGACGGTCACTTCAAGCAGCGTTCGTGCGAGGACGTCGGCCTTGTTGCCAGGCTGCACATCAACAATCTCGGTCTGCGTTGCCACCTGCGTCGACGTCACAGGGTTGACCGCCCGCCAGATCGACGGCCAGACCTTCTTCGGCGAAAAGACCGTGTACAGGCAGAAGATCAGAACGACCGTCAGCAGCGACACTGACAGCCGCAGCAGAAGCCGGCGGTCGACAGCGTCATCGACGTCAGTCTTTGAGAGCGCGACGGCTGCCCGCTTCTCCAGAGCCTTCAGGATCTGCTTGGGAACAGGGCGACCGGCTCGACGCAGGTCTTCGTAATTCAGCAGGTTGCTGTCGAGTTCTTCCGACGACGACTCGGCGAGCCTCGCGGCGTACAGCCGATTGACGCGTCGCAGGCACGGGCGAATCACTCGCAAGGCCACCCACGCAGACGTCCCGGCAATCAACAGCAGCCTCGAGACCAGCCGCGTCGAATGGCTGAAGCCGCCGTCAATCACCCAGTGGTCGAGAACGACAAACGCCAGCAGATATCCCGGGACGATGACGGCGATGCCGCACAGAGCCGTGAAGACGTCGTTTGTCCGGATTCCGGAGCGCAGCCGCTGCAACTGGAAGTCGATGTATTCATCGAACTCCGCGTATTGCCGACTGTGTTCGTGGCGAGTCTCTTCGACCGTCGTAGACATGACGCTTCCTGATCAGCAACGCTCCAGACGTGCCGCTCCCGCTTCTGAGCGACCGACACACCAAGTCTATCCGTCATCGGCCCCGCGGACGAGCAGATTGTGCGGATCGGGCAGCCTGCTCAAACCTCGACGGATTTCAGCGGGAAGATGTCGACGGTAACGCCAGGGCTAAACAGCACATGGTCCGGATTCTCGGGAACAGGGATACCTGCGGCACTCAGCAACGATTGCCGGCATTGTTCCAGCCGCGCCGCCTGCAGCGGATACGCCGAGTGCCAGACGCGACCGCAGTACAGCTTCCCGTTCGGTCGCGAGCAGTACAGCAGATATCGCTCGGCAAGGAAGTGCTCCAGCGTGCCCGGCTCTGCCAAGTGCGGCTCGGCGTCCTCAATAACAGTCCGAATCTCCAACTCCGCTGGCTGTCGGCAGCGGCGATCCCGCCGCGTGCTCGCGTAGTCGACAACCTGCCCTTCGCGCTGCAGACTCATCTGAGCGTGAAAGTACGGCAGGTGCCAGACGCTCCGGGCAATCTCGACAGCGATACGCCGCGCAGCATCCAGCGAGAAAAACCAGACGCCCGGATCGCGTCCCGCGCGATGCACGTAAGTTCGAACATTCGTCTCGTGAAACGCCGAAAGCCACGGCATCGCCGGCGACCACCACGGTCGGACACCCCGCATCGTGAACGGCACCAACCCGATCCACGCGTCGCCATCAAACATGTCAATCTCCAGCGACTCGGGGATCAGCGGTCTCAACACTGACGGATCGACCTTCCAGTGCAGAAACGAAAGGTTGATCCACTGCTGATACCCGATCGCTGACTCATCTGGTCGCTGAGTCACAGTCAGCCGGTCAATTGCGTCGAAACTCGGCGTTGCTGCCTGAATCATGATCCTGCTCCACGTCTGAGGATGTCTGCTGCCTTTCGCCAGTCCAACCGCAGCTGGATCCTCAGGTTAACCAGTCATGACCGTCTTCTCTGGAACTCACTCCGCCTCAACCGGCGGCTTGGGAACCATTCTGATCGTCGCCTCAATTGTCTCCCCCGGCTTTACTTCGATTTGCTGCATCAGCCGATAGGGCGGCTTCGTCCCTTCAGGAACGTAGTCATCGTGCTGCACGAACAACCCTTGCGGGCTGCGAGGCGGCAGGTTCCGAATGACTACAACGCCGTCCGCGTCCGTCTCTCCATGAAACACTGGCTGCAGAACTGGTGAGTCCTCGCCACGTTCCTTCTTTGGCCAGTAGTCCTGCCATTTCTTCAGCATGTCGCGAATCGTCATTGGCGGCTCGAACATGGCGTCTTCAGACCGCAACGACATTCCAAAGATCGTCGAACCCGACGAATACACCACATTGGGAAACAAGCCAGCTGCCACGCCTTCGATTGGCTTCCCGTCT
>JAPOLP010000846.1 GCA_029977045.1 Planctomycetota bacterium | reverse complement strand
TCAATCGTGATCAGGAACGCCGGGCGTGCGGACGTTTGATCGGTCGAGATTTCCGTCGAATGCGGAGACATGCTGACGCGGACTTCCATGTCCAGTAAGAAACGAGCCGTGACGCCGATCCTCGGCGTACCGCTACCGCCGAGACTCACAGCGGTCGCGAGGAATCTAGGTCGGTGTGCCGAAATCGGTCAAGACGCGTCGCGACGAGCCCGGAACCACGGGTGAATTCGCGGAGCCGAGGCGTTAATTAGCTTTCCGGTGAATTCACCGGTTGAGGGTGGTCGCGGCTGGACTGAGCCTGCGAAGGAAGCCCCGGCGATTCCTGATGGCCGCCTTTCCGGGGCGTCGTTCGTTCCTCGCTCCAGCCCCGGCCACCCGGTTGTTGATGGCACTGGCAAACCCTCAGTAATTCCTGAAACATCAAGCCTGCCTGCAAATGAAACGCTCAAACCCGCTTGTTCGATTGATTCCTGTTCTGCTCGCTGCCCTGACTGTTGTCTCACCCGGGCTGGCAGCCGAGCGGCTCAACGTGCTGCTGATTCTCGTTGACGACCTGAAGCCGGTACTGGGGTGTTACGGGGATCCGATCGCGAAGACGCCAAATATCGATGCGTTGGCGGCGCGAGGGATGCGGTTTGATCTCGCGTACTGCAATCAGGCGGTGTGTGCTCCGTCGCGATTCACGCTGATGCTCGGGTCGCATTCGACATCGACCGGGTTGTACGGGCTCGGAAGTCAGTTGCGGCAGATCGTTCCCGATGCCGTCACGATGCCGCAGCACTTCGCGAAGTACGGGTACCGGACCGAGTCTCTCGGCAAGGTGTTTCATATCGGGCACGGGAATCACGGCGATCCGGACTCGTTCAGCGTGCCGCATTTTCACGACAAAGTGATCGAGTACCTCGACCCGGCCAGTACGGACGGCGGCAAGCTGACTCGCGAAGAGGCGTACTTCACGAATCAGAAGCTCGGCGAGATCAGCTCGCTGCCACGCGGAGCGGCGTATGAGTCTCCGGATGTCGACGATGGCCAGTACGCCGACGGTCGAGTCGCGGCTGAGACGGTGAAGCGATTGCAGGTCGCGAATGCTCGGCGGGAACAGGACGGGACGCCGTTCTTCATCGCAGCGGGGTTTGCTCGACCGCACCTGCCGTTCAGTGCCCCGAAGAAGTACTGGGACCTGTACGACCCCGCGTCGCTGCCGATGCCGCAGTTCGAGTTCCTGCCGACGGACGCTCCGGGGGTCGCCGGCAAACGTGGCGGCGAGATCACGAATTACAAACCCGTGCCGGAAGACCGCGATGCCGAGTACAGCAGCGAACTCAAGCGGTCACTGATTCATGGCTACTACGCGAGCGTGAGCTTCGTCGACGCGCAGATCGGCAAGGTCGTCGATGAACTCGATCGACTGGGTCTCGCTGAGAACACGATTGTCGTTTTATGGGGCGATCACGGGTTTCATCTCGGCGATCTGGGGATCTGGACGAAGCACACGAATTACGAGCAGGCGAACCGGATTCCGATCCTGATCTCGGCACCGGGAGTCACGCAGCCGGGATCGTCGACGAAGCAGCCTGCCGAGAGCGTCGACATCTTCCCGACGCTGGCCGAACTCGTCGGGCTGCCCGCTCCGACCGGGCCGCAGCCGATTGATGGCTTGAGTCTTGTGCCCGTTCTGAAGGACGGATCAAAGCGTGTCCGCGACCACGCGTTCCATGTTTATCCGAAAGGCAAGCTCGGGCGAGCGATCCGCACGGATCGATACCGGCTGGTCGAGTGGAAGAATCCCGGCGATGCAGCCGAGACCGCCGAATACGAGCTGTACGACTACGCAAGCGACCCGCTCGAAACCCACAACCTTGCGGCAGCGCAACCGGACGTTGTGAGCGACCTGAAAGCGAAACTCGCGGCGTATCCGGAGCCGATCAACCCTCGGAGGCCGGCCCGGCGTGATCCCGAGTCACCGCAGATTACGAACCGCGAGATCACACTGAAGGCGACGGTTCGAGGGCAGAAGCTGCAGGGAGTCGTGATGGCTCAGGGCGGGCGGCAGCTTGGGTACTCGCTGCACTTTGTCGATGGCAAGCCGACACTCGACGTCCGCATTGACGAGAAGGTCACTCGGCTGCAGGCGGCCGAGGCGGTCACCGGTCGCATCGAACTTGAAGCCCGCATTACCGCGAAGCTGCTCTCGCTGACGGCCAACAGGCGGACGGTGACTCGCCCTTCGCCAGGACTGATTCCGCGAGAGCCACTTGATCCGCTCTCGATCGGCAGGGACGACCTGTCAGCGGCGGGGAACTATGCGTCTCCAAACGAGTTCAGCGGGAGAATCCTGTCGCATCACGTGACGGCAGTTATGGCGATGGATTGAAGCTCAGTCAGCCGTCCGTCCCGTCCTCGTTCTGGTCTGCGGCTGAGGAACCGCTGTCGTCTTTCGGCAGACGACCAGCGTCGCGGAGGGCTTTTCGCAGAATGAATTCGACCTGGCCGTTGACGCTACGGAACTCGTCGTCGGCCCAGCGGCGCAGGGCGTCGAGCACGCGAGGATCGGTTCTCAGCAGGAAGGATGAGCGTGCCACAACTGGCTCCGGCAGAAGTGCAGTCAGCCAAAGCGTCGAGTTTGATGTCCGTCGCTGTCGGCAGAGTTGTAAGGCGGTGGCTTTGAGCTGGGCGACGTGGTCCGCCGCCGTTGAACAGTGCGGCAGCGAACCTTCGTCGGGCAGAGTCAGTTGTAAAGCGTGCCTGTGTTGACGACCGGCTGCGTGTGACGATCGCTGCAGAGCACGACGAGCAGGTTTGAGACCATCGCGGCCCGGCGTTCGTCGTCGAGTTCGACGATCTGGTCCTTGGCGAGATGGTCGAGAGCCATCTGTACCATGCCGACCGCGCCTTCGACGATCTTCGTGCGAGCGGCGACGACGGCTTGAGCCTGCTGACGCTGCAGCATGGCGGCGGCGATTTCCGGCGAGTAGGCCAGGTGGCTGATGCGGGCCTCGATCACGTTGACGCCAGCCTTGTCCAGCCGCTCCTGAATGTCCTGCTGGAGCTGCTCGCAGATATCGACGGTGTTGCCTCGCAGCGAGACTTCGTGATCCTCGCTGTCGTACGGGTGCCGGCTGGCCAGGTTCCGCAAAGCCGCTTCGCTCTGGACGGCCACGAAGTCCTCGTAATCGTCGACCTCGAACAACGCTTCGGCGGTGTCGACGACTTTCCAGACGACGACGGCTGAGATCTCAATCGTGTTGCCGTCGCGGTCGTTGACTTTGGACGGCTTGCCGGACGAACGCGATTTGTGCTGGAGAATCCGACCGGTCTGGTCTTTCTGCTCGGGTGTTGTGATGGCTCCGGTCTCGAAGTTCCG
>JAPOLP010000027.1 GCA_029977045.1 Planctomycetota bacterium | reverse complement strand
GGGCTTCGGCATCCGGCTGGCGAAGGAACTTTCGCCGAAGGGGGGCGGCCGCTACCTCGCCAGCCACATCTGACGAAGTTATCGGCTGCCTGGAACTGAATCGAGAATCGACCCGGTCCCCGACTTAATGCGGTTGCGGATGTCGTTCGTCGTGTCGAGCACTCCTGCTTTTTCTTTCTGCAGAGCATCGATATCCGCCTGCGTCGCCGCGTCGGCACCACCAGGCACGTAACCCGCTGGCGGGTCGTTGAGACTCGCACCAGGGTTCGGCGGAAAACCACCACCGGCAGGTGGGCCACCAAAGCCAGGACTTCCAAATCCCGAACCGCCTGGCATCATCCCTGGATTGAACATCTCCGCCATCGGCCCCTCGGTCAGCTTCTTGACCTCGTCGCTGAGTGCAGCTGGCACGTTGCCGACGATGGCGACCTCGGTACCGCTCGCCGACACCTTGACTGATTCGAGCGCCTGCGTCGCCACCGTCATCAGTACCTGCATCGGTTCGGGAATCATGACGGCTGACTGTGTCAGCTTCACCTTTGCATCCGCAATTACGGATTCAAACTCAGTTTGAATGTTCGTTGCCGATGCGTCATCGAAGCAGTCGAACTGAACCTGCACGTCGATCTTTGAACTCAGGCTGATCCCCATCGCCATCGCTCTCATTCCGTGCTCAATCGAGCTACCGAGCCGATCGGTCGGACTGACACCAGCAGACGGCGACGCTTCGAACTGCGATGCATTTTGTGGTGCAACAACAAGCACGAACTGATGATTCGGCTTGATAAAGTCGATACGCGATACGCGTTCCTGAGTCGCCCCGCGGTCGATGGCCTTTGTCAGTTCGGATTCGGTCCCCGAAATCAGCGTGCGGGCATCGGCGAGATGGAACGCCATCCGCTGAGCACCGGCTCCCGCAACGAAATACTCCGCACTTCCGTGACTCTTCTTTTCGGCACCAGGTACAGCAGCCAGTTCGTCGACCGCCACATCCCGTTTCAAACGCATCACGGCAATGTGTTTCGGGTCTGCGTGCTTCACCACTCCGCCAGTTCGCGTTGCCTTGCCACCGAACAGTGGCACTTTCGCAGACACCTGATCGCTCATATCCACCCCGGCATAGGTGACCGTCTCGATGTCTGTTGGCATCAGGTCGAGCTGGCCACTTTGAACGGCCTGATCCATTGCGTTCTTTACAATCGGGTTGTCGCGCAATGGAGCAAGAATGGGAGCATTCCACATTTCCGCGGGCTTCGCTCGCACGTACATGTCCGCGTCTGCCGGCAGCCAGGCGAGGTCGATGGCGTTGTTCGCGCTGCCGCCACCCACGTTGTTGATGAGAAACATGACGCCGCCGCCGAGCAGTCCCAGGCCCAGCAGCACGGCGAGACCGATGCCTGCGGGAGCCAGCCACGCGGGCGCGCCGGCAGACTTCTTCTTTTTCTTTGAGCCTTTGCTGGACGACTTGCGAGAAGACCGCGACGGAGCCGGCTCGACTTCCTCGTACTCGGCCTCTTCGTAGTCGTCGCCGTAATCACCGTAGTCGTCGTCACTGTACTCGTAGCCGTACTCGTCCCCGGCATCGTCCCATTCGTCGGCGGGCGGCTCTTCGTACGGCTCGACAACGAACGGAGTCCTGCACTTGGGACAGGGGGCTTTCCTGCCAACAGCAGCTTCGGATTTCAGCTTGAGAATCTTGCCACAGTGCGGACACTGAGTCTGAAATGACATGAGAGCGGTCTCCGGTCCAGCCGTGAGTGGTGATCCAACGAGGCCGGTACTGGCGCCTGCCAGCGGTCAGCGCAAGGCGTTGAACTGAGGTCCGGCTGGACGCTCCTATCATGGCCGGCGCTGAGTGTGCTCAACAAGCCCGCCGCTTACGAATTGCCCGTCAGAACAGACTTTCCTACGATGGGCCGACTGCCTGATCGACGCTGGAAGCGAGCCGTGCCGACAAGGCTTTTCCCCGACAGAAAGCACCCGGTGGTGTGAGACCAAATGTGATCGAGTATCGGTCTTTCCGAAATTATGACCCGCCGCAGATTGTGCGACTGTGGAACCAGGCTGGGCTGGGCTCGGGGGCGGCGCTGCATCTGACGAACGATGTCTCGTTCGACATGATGAACTACTCGCAACCCTACTTCGACAGCGAAGGCCTGATCGTCGCCTGTCAGGACCACCGAGTCATCGGCTTCGCTCATGCAGGATTTGGCTGCACTCCCGACGGCAACTCGCTTGACCGGTCTCAGGGCGTGATCTGCGCCGTCATGGTGCATCCCGAATACCGCCGCGAAGGCATCGGTCGCGAACTTGTTCGTCGGGCGTGCGAATACCTGCGGGAGCGAGGCGCGGAAACGATCGACGCCGGCCCGGCCCCTCGACGAGACCCGTTTTACTTCGGCCTGTACGGAGGCCCGCGACCGGCTGGCTTCCTGCAGACCGACCCGTCAGCCGCGCCGTTCTTTGAAGCCATTGGGTTTCGGCCTGCCGAGCACTACCTGATCACGACTCGGCAGATGAGTGATCGCGATCCCGTGAACTTCCGCCTGACGACGATTCGTCGCAAGTGGGAACTGGCTCTGGTCGACACGCCGGATCCGTGTCCGTGGTGGTGGAGCTGCCGTTACGGTCGTCTGGACGCTCTGTTCTGTGTGCTGATTCCGCGCGGCGGCGGGCAACCGGTTGCTGGCCTGACCGTTGTGGGACTTGACACGTACACGCCAGGCTGGCGCGAGCAGGCGATCGGACTCACCGAATTATGGGTTGACGAAAAACACCGGCGGGCAGGATTCGGCCAGACGCTGATTGTTGAAGTGATCAAGAAGCTGCGTCAGGAAACCATCACCCGCGTGACCGCCAACGTTCGAGCCGATGATGACGCATCGGTTGCCGTGTTCCGCTCAGCGGGATTCAACGAAATCGACCGCGGCGTCGTTTACCGAGCGGGCTGATTCGAGATTCGCGTGCGGAGGAGGCAGACGCATGAAATTGTCGATCGTCGTTCCGGTACTTAACGAATCCGAGAGTCTGCTCGAACTGACGCGTGAGATCATTGCGTCGTGTGATGCGGCAGGGATTTCCTTCGAGATCATCTTTGTCGACGACGGCTCGACCGACGGTTCCTGGGCAGTGATTCGCGAGGCCGCCAAAGCCGACGAGCACGTTTCGGGAATCCGCTTTCGCCGCAACTTCGGCAAGGCGGCAGCTCTGACGGCAGGCATGAACGCGGCCGATGGCGAATACATCATGATGATGGACGCCGACCTGCAGGACGATCCGGCAGAGATTCCGAAGTTCATCGAAAAGCTGGAGTCCGGTTTCGACGTCGTCAACGGCTGGAAGCAACGGCGGCTGGATCCGTGGCACAAGGTGTATCCCAGCCGCGTTTTCAACTGGATGATCGGCCGGATGACTGGGCTCTGGCTGCACGATCACAACTGCGGACTGAAGCTGTTCCGCCGCGAAGTGACTCACGAAGTTCGCATCTATGGCGAGCTGCACCGTTTTATCCCGGTTCTCGCCCACGCTCGCGGTTTCAAAATCACGGAACTGCCAGTGCATCATCGCGAGCGGCAGTTCGGGCATTCCAAGTACGGAGTCCGAAGATTTCTGCGCGGCTCCCTGGACCTGCTGACGGTGAAATTTCTCACCGGCTTCGGGATGAGGCCACAGCACCTGATGGGCGGGATTGGCGTGTTTCTGTTTGGGCTCGGCTCGTTCGGCCTGACCATCCTGACCGTCATCTGGCTGCTGACTCAGGTTGGCGGTCTCGATTTCGGCCCGATTGGCAGCCGCCCGCTCTTGCACTATTCGGTCGCCGCACTACTACTGGGTGGCCAGATCATTTCGCTGGGCCTGGTGGCCGAACTGCTGGTCGCCTACACCGGACGGAACGTCGACGCGTACAGCATCTCCGAACGCACGGCCAGCGAAACAACTCAGCGCGAAACGCTCAACGTCTGAGCGAATACGCTGCCGCATCCCGGCACTGGCACGATTCAGGTTTTCTCTCACTCTCAACTGAAGGCATTTCTGGTGGAACTGCTCATCCCCGACACGATCTCGCGCGTGATTCACATTGGAACGGTCATCATTCTTGCCGGCGGCAGCTTCTTCATGTGGAGAGTGCTGCTGCCATCCGCTGCGGAGCTACCGGACGCCGAACACGAAAAACTGCGGGAGGCGGTCGTCGGTCGCTGGAAGAAGTTCGTCCATGCAGGCATCGCGCTGATTCTGATCAGCGGTTTCTACAACTACGCCCGACTGGCGAAAGGCCACGACGGGGACGGCCTGTACCACGCGCTCGTCGGCACAAAGATGCTGCTGGCCTTCGGCGTGTTCTTTCTCGGCTCGGCACTCGTCGGCAAATCAAAAGCCTTCGAGCCGCTGCGTCAGAACCGTGGCCGAACTCTGGGGATTCTCGTCGCACTGCTGGCCGTGATCGTCGCGATCTCCGGCTTCGTCAAAGTACGAGGCAAACCAGTAAGCCCAATGACGCCGCCAGCGGAAACGGCATCTCCGGACGGCAACTGAGATCGAGATCGGAAGTCGTTACGAGCCGATCGACTGCTGTGACCATTCGCCGTCGATCAGGCGCCAGCAACCGTTGCCGGGATGTTCGTCGTGGAGCAGAGTTGGCAGGCGATGAGGGCGAACGGCATCATAGGACTGCAGCATTGCGAAACGAAAAATCGCGGTCGGCATTCCGACGGCAGTAAACACCGGATGTCCGGTTGCCGGAAATGGCCCCCCGTGGTTCATGGCGGGCGACACGGCGACGCCGGTTGGCATCTTGTCATTGAGCAGCCGCCCAACCTTTGTTCGCAAAGCTGGCACAACCTGGTCGTAAACCGCGTCGTCGGCACCGGACGAGTCACTGTAAACGCAGCCGGTCAGGTTGCCTTCGAGTGCTTCAGCGATCTGGACAAGCTGGTCAGCGTCGTCGGCTACGACCAGCAGCGAGCCATTGCCGAATGCTTCAGCCTGCAGAGCTTCCGGGTCGGCAAGGAACGTCGCTCCGTCAACTCGCAGCAACGTGTTCTGGTGCGAGAAGCCGTTGCCACCACCGGTTTCGCCGCCAGCCAGCACTGTCGCGCCGGCTGACTGCAAAGCGGCGACGCCCTCCGCGAAGTTCCGCTGCACGCCTTCGCTGAGAAACGTGCCGATCGGTGCGGCTCCAAACTTGTCGGCGACGGCACAGATGAAGTTCTCGGTTGCCTCGCCAGCGATCAGCAGGACAAGGCCGGGGTTCGTGCAGAACTGGCCGGTGCCCATCAGGCAGCTGGTTGTGAATTCGCCGGCCAGTTCATCGCCGCGTTCGGCGATGACACCAGGCAGAACGACAACCGGATTGATACTCGACAGTTCCAGATAGATCGGCTTGCCAGCCTTGTCGGCAGCTTCCTTCAGTTTCAGCCCAGCGTGACGTGAGCCCGTGTAGCCGCAGGCCCCCATCAGTGGATGGCTGACGAACCGGCAACCGTCTTCGTGGCCGGTGCGGTAAATCAGCTGCACGAAACCGCTGGGCATGTCGGTCTTCTGCGCCGCTTCGAGAGCTGCTTCCGCGAAGACTCGCGTTGTGCCGGGGTGTGACGAGTGCCCCTTCGCGATGACCGGGTTACCGGCCGCGATTGCCGCTGCGAAGTCTCCGCCGGCGATACTGTTAAACGCGAACGGGAAGTTGTTCGGACCGAAGACCGCGACAGGGCCGATGGGTCCGAACATCGATCGAATATTTGCAGCCGTGTCGATCGTCGGAGCGGACCACGACCCAGTGCGGGCAGCGGCAGCAGCCTGTCGCAACTGGTTCGTCGTACGCGGCAGTTCGACGTCCTTCAGACGCGGCGAAGCAGGCAGTGCTGTTTCCTGATTCGCAAGGTCAACCAGTTCGTCGGTCCGAGCCTCAATCGCGTCGGCATAAGCTTCCAGAAATGCCGCGAAACGCTCGCCCGGCCAGCCTCGCATTTCGCGCGAGGCAGCCGCAGCCGCCTGAATGGCCGCTTCGATTTCTTCCCACGGGCTGATGGGATAGTCGCCGTCAATTGTTTCTGTCGTCGCGGGATTGACGGCCTGAAACGTCATTGTGCCTGAAGATGGAATCCATTCGCCGTTGATAAGAACCGAGTGAGTCATGAGAGGCTTTCGAGTGAATCGTTTGACGCTTTTACATTAACGAGCAGTGCCGGAACGAACGGCTGCTCAGCGTGGTTCGGGTTGCGGGCGAGCCCCGATGAAGGGATCGCTGTCAGAGCCAGGACGCACTCCGACGGATGCGTACGGAGTTCCCCGCCGCGGCGTCAGAAAATCTTCGGCGTCGCGATCGGTCGAGAAGAACTCGATCGCGGAAACGCGTTGATTGTCGAAGGAAATCAGATCGCGTTCGCCGTTGTCCGCGTTGGCTGGCTGGCTATTGTCCGTCCAGTTGTGGTCGATACTTCCCCGCTGCGTGGAAATGGTCTGAGTGAACGCCTCGCGGTCGTAACCCGATGCGATCTTCAGCTCGGGGCCTTTCAGTCCCGCAAACAGGTTGCGGCGGAACTCCAGCCCCGAACTTCCCTTGATCGGCATGTCGGCGAAGTTGATCGCGACCTGGGGAATCTCGTGGAACGTGCAGTTGATGATGCGGACATCCCGCCATTCGAGCGGACCGCCCGCGAACGAGATGCCAATGTCGGCCCGGTCGAAGATTGTGCGTCGTACGTTGACACCGAGGGCTCCGTTGTCGAGCAGAAGCCCTACAGACAACGGCCCGAAAAAGCGGCATTCCTGAATGTCGATGCGACCGGTTGATGCCTTGCCGCTGGTAAGTTTGATGCCGACCGCGCCGGGAACTGCCGGTCGGAAGTCGATGTGATCGAGTACGAGTTCATCCTGCCGCAGACCAGCGACGCCTTTCCCAAGAATGCCGGTTTGCTTGAACCCCGTGATCTTTGCGTTGCTGATGCTGCTGCGGTTCAGAAAACCTTCCAGCTCAACAGCGACATCCGAACCGTCAGCAGAGATCTCGACATTGTCAATCTGCAGATGCTCGATGGAGACCAGTCGCAGAGCCGGGCGACCGCTGGCCGGCTTCAGAGTGAAGGGAAACTCGTTCGTCGACTTGATCAGGATACCGGACGGGTACCCTTCGCTGGAGTTGTCGATCTCGATCGATTCGTTGAATGCCTCGCTGCCGGCAACTTCGATAATGACAACGGCCTTGCGCGTCGTTGCCGGGTACCGCGACTTGTTCGACTTGATGTAGGCCAGAGCGGCGGCGATTGTCTTGAACTCGCGACCTGGGCCGACAGTCAGCGTTGTCTTAAGGGCTCCGCTGGCAGCCGAAGTGGTGGAGCGTGTTGATTTTCCAGACATGCCGCTCTTCGTTTTTGACGACCCCGACGATGTCTTGCCTGACGATGCCGTGGCCTTTTTAGTCGGTTGCTTCGAGTCGCTACCCGACAGCATGAACCAGGCCGCCCCACCAATGACCAGCACGGCCAGAACGCTGCCGATCAGCATCGCGGGATTGCCCTGCTTTCGACGAGCGGCCACTGAAGCAGAACTCACTGGCTGCTGGCGAGCCGGCGAAATCGACGCAGATGCCTGAGCAACCGGAGGTTGTCCGAACGCAGGTTCTCCAAAGGCCGGTGCTGCTGCCGGAGCAAAACCACCAGCATCTGCCACCGGAGTGTCGAATGTCGGAAATACAGGAGCATCAGCAACCGGAACTACTGGCTGTGGAGTGAACGCAGCCGGCTCGGCAACCAGCGGAGCGACTGCTGGCGGTGTCGGATGAGCGACCGGAGCTGGATCGAACAAAGGAGGAGCTGCAAACGTCGGCTCGACTGCCGCGACGGGAGCGGGTGAGAACGAGGCCGGGGCCAACGGAAACGGAGGCTCAGACGAGGAAGCAGGCGGCAGGATGTCCTGGAAACTACTCCCGGTTCCGGGAGTCACGATCGTTCGATCGAGTTCGTCCGGGCCATCATCATCGGGCAGCAGCTCGTCAAATGTATTAACCGCGTCGCCTACGAATTCGACGGCCGGCAATTCGCCAGCGGCGGGATCCGGAAACGTGGGTGTTTCGCCGAATGCCGGAAAGCCGGGCGGAGAGTCCGCAACGACAGGCTCCTGCGGAACAAAGGACTCCGTTGCCGTGAAATCCGCAACGTCAGCCGGCGGTTGGAACGCCGTCACGCCGCTGGGAGAGCCACCAAGAATGCTGGGAAATTCGTCCGCACCATCCGCCACGTCAGGAATCAGACCGGGATCGAAAGCAGTCTCACCACCGGGTACTGAAACCGCAGCAGGCTGCATGTCCTGCTTTGCTGACGGCGCAGCCGGGAAAGCAGGAGCGGCCTCAACAACCGGAGCGATCGGAGCTGCTGGCTTCACTGGTTGAGCGACTGGAGCCGCGACCGGAACTGCTGCCGGCTTGCCGGCGGGTGAAACTGGGTGCGCAACAGGCGGCTGAGCGACTGGTTGAGCAACTGGTGGTGCCGTCACCGGACGAGCGACGGGAACTGCAACAGGCGGAGCGACGACAGGAACAGCTGGCGGTGACGACTGAGCAACTGACGGCAACCAGCCCTCAAGTGTCCGAGCCACGTCAGCCATTGTCTGATAACGCTGATCGGGTTCGCGAGCCATCATGCGGCGAATGATGGCTGTCAGCTCACGGCCTTGTTCAGTCTCTTCGATCTCAGGCCGGGACTCCGAGATCGGCGGCGCATCCTTCATCTGGTGCGCCATCAATCGCTGCGCGAGTGACCCGTCCTTGAACGGCGGTCGTCCTGTCAGTGCAAAGTAGATCGAGCAACCGAGACTGTAGACGTCGGCACGGGAATCGACCGCGTGGCTGTCGATGGCCTGTTCCGGAGACAGGTAGTCAGCCGTGCCCAGCACGCGTTCGTCGTGCGTGACCGTCAGCGGCTGCTCTTCCGCGACCTCGGCGAAACGCGCGAGTCCCAGATCGAGTACCTTGACCACGCCCTGCTGGTCGACAAGCAGATTGCCGGGCTTGACGTCGCGGTGAACAAGTCCGGCTCGATGTGCGTGATCGAGGCCCAGAGCTGCCTGGCGGAAAAAGTCGGCAGCCTGCTCGAACGAGAGCGGGCCGTCGTCTGCGACGATCTCCTGAATGCTGCGGCCATCCACGAATTCCATCACCAGGAAGTGGATGTCGCGATCGCCATCCCGCTCGTGATCAACGTCGTAAGCGCGGACGATGTTTGGATGGTCGAGAGCCGCGATGGCCTGGGCCTCGCGGTGAAACCGAGCGAGCCAGGAACTGTCGTCGACTCGCCCGATCGGCAGCACTTTGATCGCACAGCGGCGGCGCATCAGCGTGTGTTCAGCCAGGTAGACGGAACTCATCCCGCCCTTCCCGAGCAGCCGCAGCAGCCGATACTTGCCCAGCGAGAAGCCTTTGTGTTTGCCACGCAGCAGCTTGGTCGCCTGCCAGTCCGTGATCAGGTTCTGCTCAACGAACTGTTTCGCGATTTTCGCCGCGTCGCCAGTGATCTCAGCTGGAAGTTCGTCGAGCAGTTTCTGCAGGCGATCCGGGTCGATCAGTCCACTTTTTCGAGTCGTTCGGACGAACGAATCGAGACTGAATTCCGGGCTGAGATCGGCACTGGAGTCGGTCATACGGTTATGGCGTCTGAGCGAACGTTGAACGCATCCGAACGCGGCTGAGGAAGCTGCGGAGACGGTCGACAAATCTGCAGACACGTCCCGCTGCGCGAGGGAAACCTCGGAGCGGGAACCGTATCAGTGGTCTGGCGAGCTTTCCAGCATCGAAGCCGCCTGCGAGGCAGCCAAACCGCCCATCACCGGGAGAATTAACGGCGCAGTTTTCCAGCAGCGGCCCTGTTCAGCAGGCATGGTTCGCGAGGAACGGACTTCGGTAGCCGAAGAACGGCAAGCGAGTACTCCGTGACTCGAAACCTTCCTTCAGCAGCGTTTCAGCAACGGACGCTCAGATACCGCCGCCAAATCCACCACCGCCAGTTCCGCCGCCACCGCCGATTGAGTTGCCGTTGTTTCCGTTACTGATGAATCGGTAGTAGGCGTCTTCCGCAGGGCTACCGTTCATGCCAGGGTCGTATGCCTGGGAAACGACGGTCCGGCTGACAGCGTTCTGCACTCCTTTTTCCGTCAGGATCCAGGCAACCATTTGCCGGCGGTGCTGGTCGAGTTCAGGGTCGGAGTTGTTTTCGGAACGCTCGACGATAATCGGGAATGGATCGCGGCGGGCGCGAGCAGCAATCTCCAGCACATGGTCGAGCCCTGACGAATTCAGCTCGGCCGTCGAGCCGATGAACTCGTTTCGGTTAATCACAAAGTCGACTGCTTCGCCATTCGTTTCCATCTGGTGATAGTGCGCTCGAACCGTGCTGCCAAGCGGGTAAACGTCGGGAATCGCCAGTGACCGGCGCATCGACAGCGTCGTCGGTACGAACTGAATCGTCGGCTTGATACAGCCTGACGCGCAAATGCCAACCAGCATTCCGAGCACCAGAACTTGTCTGATTTTCGCCGAGTGAAACATCGGACTTCCCTGTCTCTGCTGTCTGGTCAAAACCGCCTGCCGGCCAGTGGCCAGAGTTCCGGTTGTCGTTACTGGTAGAGTCCGCGACGTGCCGCGGGACGTTGCTGTGCTGCTCGCCCGTTTCCATTCAGGCGACCGTCAATTCCGTTTTGAAGGCTCGGGCTCGTCGCGTTGGTACTCAGCATCGCCGGGTTTGTGTTCTGCTGTGGCGACGAATTTCCGCGGCCTCGCATCCAGCCAAACATTCCGCTGTCCGACTGCGGCTCCTGATAGCCAACCTGCTGGATGGCCCCCATCTGTTGAACGGGAGCTGCTCCATTCATCGCAGGATCAGGCTGCGGCTGAATTCCCGTGGGAACCTGTTGTGGAAACAGGCCGCCGGGCGGTGTTCCGTAACCGGGTGCGGCACCTGCCGGTGGCTGGCCGTAACCTGGAGCAACACTGCCTGGCATTCCCGCCCCAGCCTGTGGCATCGGCGGCCCCGGATAAACTGCTGATGGCTGCTGCGGATAATTCATCCCGCCCATTGGCATCTGGAATCCACCGGTCGCCAGCGGAGCCGGGCTGCCGTACGAGGCCGGATTGAACGGTCGATAGCCGATCTCTTCCGCGTAACCTGGTCCCCAACCATACGGACTGAGCTGATAGACGCCCTGATCCGGATAGCCTTCGGACTTCGCATACTGGTAAAGCTCGATGTCGTTCGGAGGCGTCATGTAGAAGCCCGGCAACGGCGGAACTTCATCAGGCTCCATTGGTCTCACCAGTTCAGGCGTCACCATAATCAGCAGCTCATTGCCGCCCTGGTCAGCCTTCTTGGCGTTGAACAGAATCGGTCCAATGATCGGCAGTTCGCCGAGATATGGAATCCGATTGATTTCCTGATTCATCGTGCTGCCGTACAGGCCGGCGAGGACAATAGTCTGGCCCTCCCGCAGCTGCACCGTCGTGCTGACACGACGGGAATTCAGCGAAGGGACTCCCCCTCCGCCACCACCGGTTCCGGAAATCTGACTGTATTCCGGAGTGATATTCATCTTGATCAAGTCTTTGTCGATGACTTCCGGCCGGACCAGGAGTGACGTTCCGAATCCGCGGAACGAAGTTGTCGTTCCCTGAGCACCACCGACTCCCACAATGGTCGGAACGGGGAACTCGCCGCCAGAGAGAAAGCTTGCCGTATGACCGCTAAGAACAGTCAAGGTCGGCGCTGCCAGAATTCGCGATGTGCGGTTGCCGGCAATCCAGTTGAGCATCACGTCCAGCTCGCCGCCTTCCAGCATTCCCGTAAAAACGCCACCGGCTCCGCCCAGCATTGTCTGCAGGTTGAGCTTGTCATTAATCGTGCCGGCCAGATCGAGATTGAACTGCCGTAGCTGCGATCGAGTGATCTCGGCAATTTTGACATGCAGCATGATCTGATGATTGCCGGGGACTTCCAGCAGGTTGACGATGAAGTCATCGTCGTCGTCAGCGTCGTCCCCGCCTTTGTTGTCGTCGTTGCCAACCCCCCCTCGTCCGCCGCCATAGCCACCGCCGTACCCGCCGCCGTAGCCGGCACCGTAGCCGGCACCAAACGCTCCGTACGCACCGAACTCCATGAAGTAGGCCGAGCGGACAATCTGCAGAATGCGGGCGGCGTCTTCGTTGTCACGAGCCTGCCCCTTGACGATCAGCCGCTGCTGCAGAGGGATCAAATAGACCTTACTGTTGGGGAACAGAATCCGCAGCTGCTTTTCCAGCTTGCCAAAGTCGGTACGCAGACGGTCTTCCCAGGTGGGATCGGGAATCACTTCGACCAGGTAAATCAGAGGCTCTCGACTGTTGTCAAACCAGAGCGTCAGAGTTGTCGTGCCCATTGCCAGACCGATGACACTGAATTCGTTCGGGCTGTACTGAACGACGTCAATAATGTTGGGGTCGGCGATGGCAATTCGGGAAACCGGGTTTCGAGCGACGATCAACTGACTGCGCCGGTGGATGATCTCCATGTCTTCCTGGACATCCGGCATCTTCGAGATTTCGTACGGCAACGGCGCCTGTGGCTTCGAATCCTTAGCGGTCACTCGCTGGCTGCGGCTCTGCACGAGCTGAATGCCATTTCCGCCTCCCTGTGCCTTCAACGCAGAAGGTGTTCCCACGCTGGCAACGATCGCCAGCAGTCCCACGGCTGCCAGGCAGCGAAAACGGCAGCAGTTCAGCGGCGGCATGCGATGCACCGTCGGCCTGCTGTCCTGATTGCTGTCCAAAGGCGCGCCTGAATCGGGGGGGCCGGTCCAGGCATGACTTCTTTCGAGTCTCATGAGAGCCCTCAGCGTCCAATGCTGCTGCTACTCGGAGTGCTCGCGACTTCGCGAACGGTGTCCTTTCCACCGCGACAGTGACTGCAGGGCCGGATTCATAGAATGATCCGCGCACTCACGCCGCCGTGGTTTAAGCTGTATCGGTTATTCCGATTGTGCGAGTTGAAGCGGAACCGCGGCTTTTAACGCGATTCACATGAGCAAATTCGCACTGCGGCCTGAAAATCGTGCAGCCAGCGAGAGCCTGGGAAGACTGTGCAGGATGGGGTGGGTGAATTTCCCCATCCTTCGCGGACTGGCGGGATTTCAGACAGGTCCGCCCGTTTAAAACTGGGCAAGGAAGCGGACGTCGTTCTCGTAGAAGCGGCGAATGTCCGTCACGTGGTGGCGTCTCATGCAGAAACGCTCAATTCCGAGGCCGAACGCGAAGCCGCTGACCTCGTCCGGATCGTCCCCGACTGCTCGCAGGACGTTCGGATCGACCATGCCTGCGCCGCCGATCTCCAGCCAGTCGTCACCCCAGCTCATGTCCACTTCGACCGACGGCTCGGTAAACGGGAAGAACGAGGGACGAAAGCGAATTCGGACATTCTGCCCAAGATAGGTTGTCGCGAACAGACGCAGCACGGTTTTGAGCTGCGCCATTGTGACGCCCTCGCCGACCATCAGGCCTTCCATCTGGTGGAACATGCACGAGTGAGTCGCGTCGATCGTGTCGGGTCGGTAGACGCGGCCCAGCGAGACGATCCGGATCGGCGGCTTCGTCTGCTCCATCACGCGAATCTGCACCGTCGACGTCTGACTGCGAAGCAGGTGCAACCGCTCGGGAAGCTGCCCGTTCGCGTAGGCCGCCGCCGAGAGATAGAAGTTGTCGAGCGGGTCGCGAGCCGGGTGGTCCTCGGGGATGTTCAGAGCGACAAAGTTGTGATGCTCATCTTCGATCTCCGGCCCATCAGCGACGGTAAAGCCCATCCGCCCGATGATGTCCTTGAAGTCTTCCATCGTCTGTGTCAGCGGATGCCGTTTCCCGAGACGCGGCACGACGCCCGGCAGAGAAATATCGAGACCCGCCGCTGCAGCCTGTGGCTTGTCGAGGTCGGTTTTCCGGGCCTCAAACGCTTCTGAAACCTTGTCTTTGACCTCGTTGAACTGCTTGCCGACGACCGGTCGATCCTCGGGCGCGACCTTGCCCATCACCGACTGCAGGTCCTTCAACCGGCCTTTTTTCTTGCCGAGAAACTCGATCCGGACCTGCTCCAGCGCGTTGGCGTCACCCGCTGCCGCAATCGCCGCGAGTGCCGCCTGTTCGTATTCCTGAAATGCGACTGCGTGGTCCATTGATCTCTTCCCGGTTCTGAACAGCAACAAAAACTGCCCGCCGAACAAAGGGTCCGGCGGGCAGTCTAAGTATTGGAGAGGGGCCAATTCCGCAAGGCTCGCGGGCCGGCCTTCGCGCTTTCCCGCTCGACCTACGCCGCTGCCGCCTCTTTGGCGATGGCGAAGATTTCGTCGAAGACCGCCGGGTTGTGAATCGCCAGCTCGCTGAGCGTCTTGCGGTTCAGTTCCAGGTTGGCCTGCTTCAGACCGTAGATGAAGGCCGAGTAAGACAGGCCGCGAGCCCGGCAGGCGGCGCTCAGACGGGTGATCCACAGGCGGCGGAATTCACGCTTCCGCACGCGACGGTCACGAAACGCAAACACGCGCGAACGCAGAATCGTTTCCTTGACCGTTCGCAGCAGGTTCCGACGACCGCCGCGATTACCCTTGGCTTCCCGAAACAGACGCTTTTTGGCACGGAGACGCGCCTTACCGTACTTAACACGCATGGCTGAATATCCTCAGATTAGTTGGCTTTGATGGAAGAAGGAAAAGGGGCTTGTCCGGTCGCCGGCTTACGAGCAGGGACGCAGACCTTCGAGGATGTGGCGAGCTTCCGCTCCGGTCACGATCGTGTTGTGACGCAGGTGCCGCTTCCTCTTTCCGTTCTTCTTGCTGAGGATGTGACCACGAAACGCACTTCGTTTGGTCGCCTTGCCCGAGGCAGTGACCTTGAAGCGTTTCTTCATGCCCTTGTGAGTCTTTGCTTTTGGCATTTGCTCCACCACCGTTCTTTGTTGACTGGGAATCCGCGGCTGAAAAGTCGCGGGGACACCGGAAACAGCCGGTATCACGAAGATGTTCAGCCACCTCGAAACCGAGGTCTGATGCCCGAAGGTCGGCGACGGCGGAAGAATCCTGAGCCGCCCTCGTGGCGCTGAACAAAAAAGGCCCGCTCCAGAGCGGGCTCACAGAAGCCGGGGAGTATGGCGAGCTGCCTCAATGATTTCCAGCCACTGTTCCCCAGTCAGATCTGCGGTGAAAATCGGCTGAAAACTGCGGGCGTCGCGATTCTCGGGTAGAGATTCGCTCGGGTGGCCGGAGCTGGAGCGAGGCGCCGGGCTGGGTGGCTGTGGTCGAGTGCAGCGCGTCGACAGGGCCTTTCGATTCTCAACTACTTATCGGTTGCCCTGGGCAGAGGCTTCCGCAGCGTCGCCAGCCAGGCAACGACGTCCCGGACTTCACGGCGAGACAGTGTTTTCGTCATCTCCGGCATGATTGACGTCTTCTGCTCGAAGGCCTCATCGATCTCGCTGTTCGGAACCTCGACCTCCTTGCCCTCGGCATTCGCCAGCACGGTCACCTTTTCCGTCCGCCGCAGCGGAAGACCCTGAATGATCTTCCCGGAATTCAGCACCAGCGTCTGAGTCCGGTACTTCTCTTCGATATCCGCACTCGGCGAAATCATTGCCTGCAGCAGATGCTTCCGATCCCGCTGCAGCCCGACGCTTTCCAGATTCGGCCCGACAGTACTGCCCGTCGTTCCGACCCGGTGACACCGAATGCAGGCGGCGGTCAGGTGAGTCATAAACGTCTCTCGACCGGCCTCGGCATCGCCCCCGGTCAGGCATTCCGACCACTCGGCCAGCGGATCGGCCTCCGACGCTGCGACGCGAGCCACGTCAAAGGCGGCCAGTGCCGTCGCCAGTTCCGGCTGCGACTCAGCACGGGAACGAGCCGCTTCGACCAGCTCCAGCTCAGTTCCGGGAGTCGCCTCGCCGGCAACGAGCCTCCCGAACTCCGCCGCCAGACGCGCATTGGCGGCTTCCGTCTGCAACGTCGCCAGAAACGTAATCGCGTGCTGCAGTTCGCTGACGTACGAAGACTCGTCAAGCACTCTGCCGATCGCCACCAGCGCCCGCTGCGGCTGACCTTTCAGCAGCTCCAGCGCCCGCTTTCTCACTGCAACATCGTCGGCGTCTAGGCCGCGTTCAATCACGCCGTCAAGTTCGCGGTACGACTGAGCCTTCAGAGTATCCAGCGCTTCAAGCCGCAACTCCGAGTTCACTCCCGCCTGAGCGACGATGCCAGCCAGATCGGCGAGAGCCTCGTCAGACAATCGCACGCGCAGGCTGCGAGCCGTCTTCAAGGCGGCGGCTCGAATCGTCGAGTTCTCTTCGCCGAACAATCCCGTGACAGCCGCGACCGCTTCCGCTGGCGGCGTCTGACGAGCGACGTCTTCCTTGCGTCGCCGTCCATCGACGCGATCCAGCAGCGGCGGGTTTGACCAGCGACTGACTGCGTCGAGAGCTTCCAGTCGCAGTGCCGTCGGAATATCCGAACGAGCAGCGAACCTCGCGACTCGCTCAGCGTCTTGTGCCCGACCCAGCAGATACGCTGCACCGACTGCCCGGCGAACGAAGACTTCGTCCGTGTTGTTGGTCCCTGGCAAAGTCGCAGCAAGTTGCTCGACTTCCCCTCGAAGCACGCTGTCTTCAGCAACTCCGTACCGGACAATCATCTCGTAGATCGCCCGTGCCGCTTCGTTGGCAACAGCACAGTCTGCGTCTCCCAGAAACCGAGTGAGGAAGACGGCATCGGTGCCCCTTTTCGTAGGCCGGACCAAGCTCTGCGCCGTTCCGGCAACCTGTGAGTTCGACGTCGGTTGTGCTTTGCTGCCGGAGCGGCGCAGAGCTTGATCCGGCCTACTTGCAGCCGCGT
>JAPOLP010000231.1 GCA_029977045.1 Planctomycetota bacterium | reverse complement strand
GACGACGTCGATCTGGTCCGCGGTGATGTCGAGCTGGCTGTTGCTGAACCGCGAACCGATCGTCAGGAAACCGAGTGCCGCGAGTGACGGGTCGTCTTCGCTGTCCGAGTAGAAGTCGGCGGCGATCTGCTGGCGGAGGAATTCGTCGTACGGCAGGTCCGAATTGAGCGACTTGATCACCCAGTCGCGATAGGTGTACGCAAACGGGTAACGCACGTCGGTCTGAGCCCGCCAGTCGCGCGTGTCGGCATAGCGGGCGACGTCGAGCCAGTGCCGCGTCCAGCGTTCTCCGAAGTGCGGCGACACGAGTAGTTCATCGACCACCTTCTCGAACGCGCGCGGCGACTGGTCACTGACGAACGCGTCGACCTGCTGCGGCGAGGGCGGCAGGCCGATCGTGTCGATGTACGCTCGCCGGATCAGAACGCGCCGTTCGGCAGGCTCAGCAGGAGTCATCCCGGCAACGGCAAGCTTCGTACGGACAAACGCGTCGATCGCGTTCGGCTGGTTACTCTCGGGGACCGACGGTTTGACGATCGGTCTGAAAGCCCAGTGGCTTGAGGCGACGTCGCGGATCGCGGACTGATCACCGAGTGCCGGCCTGGGCATTGTGTCCGACTGCGGCCACGGGGCTCCGAGTCTCAGCCAGCGCTCAAGGACGGCGACTTCGTCTTCGGACAGCGGTTCGTCCGGCGGCATTTCCAGACCATCCTGCCGGCGGATCGCCTGCAGCAGAAGACCGGCTTCCGGCTTGCCGGGAATGATCGCCGCGCCGTTCTCGCCACCCTGCAGCGCGAACTGCCGGGCGTCGAGACGCAAGCCGCCTTCCTGCTTCTTCGGCCCGTGACACTCGACACAGCGTGCGACGAGCAACGGTCGGACTCGCTCCTCAAAGAACTGCTCACCGCGTTCAGCGGCAACAGCCTTAGCCGACTGAAACAATGGCAGCAGCGCGAAGCAGGCACAGACGAACGTCGAGCGCAACTGAAGCGACGAAAAACCAGGCATGATCAACTTTCGGGAACCGGCAGTGAGGTTCAGTGGGTCGGGACGCAAACTGAAGCGGCGGGCTGGAAGAGCGGCAGTCGGCGGGAATCTGGCGGGGCCGCGATTATCACTTGAAGGCAGTAGAAAAGTCACGCTGCAGGTGGCCCTCACATCAATCAACTCCGATTGACCACCTTGCTCTGCCTGTGGTCATGTCTGGATGGTGCCGGTACAGTCATCCCGGCGAAGACAACCTCGACGGACATCCCGGACCACTCACGAAAGGGGCGGCGTGGACGAGCAGGATCTGGCAGGAAACAGTGACTCCTCAGCGGCTGCCGGTGGGCATTCGGATCCGGCAGCGAGACTACCGGAACTGTCGGCAGCACTCAGCCGAGTCATCCGCGGCAAGCAGGAAGCCGTCGACGTCCTGATCACGGCGTTGCTCGCCGGCGGATCGGTTCTGATGGATGACGTGCCCGGCGTTGGCAAGACGACTCTGGCCAAAGCGCTGGCCAAATGCGTCGACGTCGCCTTCAACCGCGTGCAGTTCACGCCGGACCTGCTGCCCTCGGACATTCTGGGCGCGTCGATCTACAAACCGACGGACGGTTCATTCGAGTTCCGTGAAGGCCCCGTCTTCTGCAACGTACTGCTCGCCGACGAAATCAATCGAGCGTCGCCGCGTACTCAGTCCGCTCTGCTGGAAGCGATGAGCGAATCTCAGGCGACCGTTGAAGGCGTACGTCGCGAGCTGCCGTCGCCATTTCTGGTCCTGGCGACTCAGAACCCGGTCGACTTCCACGGAACGTATCCACTGCCCGAAGCGCAGCTCGATCGGTTTCTCATCTATCTGAATCTGGGTTACCCGGATGCCGAAACCGAAGTCGACATTCTGTTCGACCAGGCGATCGCTCACCCGATCGACTCGCTGCAGCCGATCCTGAGCCGCGATGACATCGTCACGCTGCAGAACGCCGTCAAGCAGGTTCACGTTGACCGGTCGGTCGGGCAGTACATGGTGCAGCTGGTGACTGAGACGCGTAACGATTCGCGGCTGAAGCTGGGTGTCAGTCCGCGAGGTTCGCTGATGCTGTTTCGAGCGACTCAGGCGGCAGCATTTCTGGCGGGCCGCGACTATGTGACGCCGGACGACGTGCAGCGGATGAGCCGCTACGTGCTCGCCCATCGCATCGTGCTGACGTCGAAGAGCCGGTACGGCACGGTAAGCAAATCAGCGGTGATTGACGACATCCTGTCCTCAGTGCGGGTGCCGACCTGAGATGGCTCGACCTCGCTACGTCCCGTATACGCTGCGCTACTGGCGCTACCTCTGGCGGTACAAGCTGACGCCGGCAGGCCGGTTTCTCCTCTGGAGCCTGGGCTTCACCTCGACGGGACTCGCGTCGGTCGTCATCCCTGTCTACCAGGTGTTCTGCGTCCTGCTGTCAGTCTATCTGGTCGTCTGGTTCTTCAATCTGCTGTTCCGACCGAGTCTGACTGTCACTGGCGACATGCCACAGCGGGTGACCGCCGGAGACGACTTACGGACGGAGTTCGAGTTACTCAATTCTTCCAGACGACGACCGGCATTCGATCTGATGCTGTGGATCATCGGGCTGCCGAAAGCCTTCCGGATGCTCAGTGCCGACCAGGTCATTCCGCAACTGGCGCCCGGCGAGCGGGGCCGGTTGCCGCTGATCCTCCATGCGGAACATCGCGGTGTTTTTCCCATGCCGGAGCTGCGACCGCACAGCACGTATCCCTTCAATCTGATGCGAAGTGGATCGACCCGGCATCCGCTCGGCACGGTCACTGTGCTGCCGGCGTTTCATCCGATTGACAGTCTGGACGTGCCCGTCGGGCAGAAATACCAGCCCGGCGGAGTGGCTCTGACTTCGCATATCGGCGAATCGCCGGAGTACATCGGAAACCGCGAGTACGTACCCGGTGAGCCAATCCGGCGGATGGACTTTCGCGGCTGGGCGCGGCTGGGGAAGCCGGTCGTGCGTGAGTTTCAGGAAGAGTATTACTGCCGGATCGCCTTGATCCTCGATACGTGGATTCCGAGCCGCCGCAAACCGAGAGACGGCTTTCCTCAACTCGAAGCAGCAATCAGTCTCTCGGCATCGATCGCCGACGCTCTGTCCGCGACCGAGCACCTGATCGACATCTTCGCAGCCGGCCCCGAGCTGTACGTTTTCCGTGCGGGCCGGCAGCTCTCGCACTTCGACAACGTGCTGGAGATTCTCGCCGCCGTCGATTCGTGCCAGAAGGACCCGTTCGCGAAGGTAACTCCAGCAGTCGCCGACGAACTCTCATCGATCACAACCGCGATCTGTGTGTTTCTCGACTGGGATGAGTCGAGAGCGAATCTCGCGCGAACCATCGTCGAAGCCGGCTGCCAGCTGAAGCTGATCATCGTTCGCGACAGCGAGACGCGACGACCGATCGAAGATGTCGGCGGCGACGTCACCGTGCTCACTCCGGAACGCATCCAGCAGGGAGGCTTCGACCGGCTGTGAGCACCGCATCGTCCCATCGTCTGCCTGAGCCAGTGCAAGGCCATCCGTCTGCATCGAAGCCGAACCGGATGCAGCAATCGCTGGCGCTGGCGATGCTGATCCTCGAAGCGGCAGTGATTACGTACCTCTCCGAATCGTGGGTGGTTCCGCTTCTGTGTGTGATCGTGGCTTTTGCCGGTGTCATTGCCGATCTCCAGTTTCGCATGGAGCGGCAACGGATTTACGACATCATGGCACTCATTGCCGTCGGCTTCCTGATCAAGCACCTGCTGACTCCGGACAACTCTCGCTACGAGGGGCTCTTCAGCAGCCAGCCTCTGGCACTGATCGTCGCCGAGTACACGCTGGCGATGCAGGTGTTTCAGTTTTACGTCCAGCGAAGAGACGGTCGGCTGCCGTTCATGTTTCCGGGGACTGGCGTCGTCGCGCTCACCTGCGCGGCGATTGTCGACGTCAATCAAACGCAGCGCGATATCTATCTCCTGGGCTGCATCGTCTTTGCCTGTCTGGCCGTGTGTTACTGCAGCTGCTCAAGACGAATGGTGATCGCCAGTCGGTGGCGACTCGGTCTGGGACGGCCGAGCGTGCAGGTCATCGCGCTTCTGGCCATTGCCGGTCTGGGGTGGCTGTCGGCGACGTCGCTCTATCGTTTTGAACGAGACCTCGACGAACTGGTACAGCGATGGCTGATGCCGCACCTGACTACCGAAAGGCCTGGGCTTGCGGAGCGTTCTCCTCTGGGATCGGTCAACCTGCAGAAGCAGGAAGGGGCGATGGAGATCGCTCTGCGAGTGCGTGCGTCCGCGCGACCGGACTACTTCCGGGCTCGAGCGTACGACGTGTTCGACGGCACCCAGTGGCTTCCGATGACACGTGGCCGGGCTCTGGTCGGACGTCCGTTACCCGATGAACTGCAGGCCGCGAGGCATGGCGGGAACGCGTTTCGAGTTCGCGAAGCGCCGCCGGAATACAACAGCTCGCTGACTCAGTACGAAGTCTGGCCGAGCAGCTCGCTGACAGGAACGTTCGCGTCCCCGTCGCATCCCGTGTGGCTGCAGACGCACGCCGACCTGGTCACTGTCGACTCACATTCCATCATCCGATCTGACGACGGTTTTGCCGGCGCACCTTACACCGTCGATGTGCTGTCTAAGCCACCACTTGCCGACTCGTGGCTTGATGATGATGACTTTCGCCGGACTCTCTTAACCGCGCCGAATCAGGCTGACGAACATCCTGAAATCCGCCAGCTGGCCAACAGGTTGTTCGCCAACTGCGAGACGAATCACGAGAAGATCGACGCGACGGTCGAATACTTTCTGAGCAACTACTCCTACAGCCTGCAGGTCGACGTGCCCGGGAAGTGGCACGTCGCTCCGATCGCCTGGTTTCTGCTCGAACAGCCTGATGCTCACTGCGAATTCTTCGCGTCGGGAGCCGCCGTGCTGCTCCGTCTGGGGGGCGTTCCCTGCCGCTACATGACGGGGTTTGTCGTTCACGAGCAGAATCAATTCAGCCACGAATGGATCGCACGGAACCGCGACGCACACGCGTGGGTCGAAGCCTGGGATCCGGATCGCGGCTGGGTCACGGTGGAAGCAACTGCCGGAGGCGGAGTACCGGAAGATCCCGCAGTCTCGGCGTCAACACAGTTTCGCGAGTTCCTGGCAACGCGATTTCAGCAGCTGCGAATCGAGTGGCAGCGCAAGGGACTCCGAGGTCTCATTCTGGCGGTGCTGCGGCGTTTGCTGACTCCTGCGGGACTCAGTCTGCTGGGCGTTTTGACTTTGATCGCCCTGTTCGTGTCGCGGCGTCGGCTGGCGAACCTGTTTCGCTGGAAGCGCAAGTCGATCGACGAACGCACGCGAGCTTTCCACGCAGTGCTGCAGAACATGGATCGCGCCGCCAGGCGACTCGGGTTTGAGCGGGCGCCTCACCAGACGATCGATGCGTTTGCCGCGAGCCTGACGGAAAACGCGACGTGCTCTGCCGTTTCGCCCACTGGGGGGGCTGGGGTCGAGTGCAGCGAGTCCCCAGATACAGACGCCCCGACCGGGGGCTCGTCGCTCGTTCCTCGCTCCTCGACCCCAGCCACCCTTGATCGAGGAACGAAAGAGCCCGTTGCGGATTCAACCCGCGACTCACTGCTGGCCGAAGTTGCGGATTGGTATCGCCAGTACGCTCGCTTGAGGTATGGTCGAAGCAGTGATGAATCGCTTAAGGAACTGGCGACGCTGGCCGATCGCCTGGTAACGGAACTGCGTCGACGATGAGCACTCTGCAGACAACTTCGAAACTGAGCAGCGACAGGCCAGCGTCGCGCCCAGTCGACAGTTGGCGCTGGACCGAACGCCTGGGCCTGGCCATGCTGATTCTGACAGGCAGCCTCTTCGGCGTTCTCACGTTGCTGGTGTCTTCCGAAACGACGCAGGCGTTCGACGAGTCTGTCATTCAGGCGTTGCGGCATCAGGGTGACGGCGGCCTGCCGATCGGACCGCGATGGTTCATCGAACTGGCTCGCGACTTCACCGCCCTGGGCGGGTACGGCGTCCTGGTGACTCTGACGATTCTGGTAACCACATTTCTGGTTCTCGAACGCAAGCCGCACCGCGCGAAGTTCGCCGGACTGACCATCGGCAGCGGCTATCTACTGAGCATGGCCCTGAAGCACCTGGTTGGCCGACCGCGGCCTGACATGGTTCCCTGGCTGTCGTTTCCGCATTCGTCGAGCTTCCCCAGCGGGCACTCGATGATGTCAGCCATCGTGTACCTGACGATGGGACTGATGCTTTCCGAACTGGCGTCTCATCGCCGCGTGAAGGTGTTCCTCGCAGTGTCTCCGCTGATCATCGCCGCAGCCGTCGGTTTCAGCCGCGTTTACATGGGAGTCCACTACGTCACCGATGTCGCCGCCGGCTGGAGCGCCGGAATCTTTTGGGCTCTGCTCTGCTGGCTGATCGTCCGCCGCTGCCCGGCATTTCGGAGCTTCGGGCCAACGGAAGCGGTTTCCGATTAGAAAGCTCCCATTTGCGAGGTCAATGAGCCCCGGCATTCCTGTCGGGGCTCATAACCGCATTCGTTGGAAATGCACTCAGTCCGCGAGTGGCTGAACTTCAACCTTGCGGATGCTGACCCGGCTGCCGGGATCGTGCTGCTGGAATGCGAAGTGGCCTGCTTTGAATGTCAGGGCGAAGTCGAGGTACTCGTACAGTTCGTTGCCGTCGACGGTGATCTTGATCCGCGTCATGTTACGACCGCGCCAGACGTCGTCGCGGACTTCCAGCTCGTAAGTGAACCACTCATCCGGCTTCACAAGCTGCTTGTAAACGTGGCAGAAACCGTACAGCGAACCCGTGCGGATCGGATCCCGGTGCGTGCTGTCGATCTGAGCTTCGTAGCCGTCCGTGAAGCCCGGCTTCCGAGTCGTGCGGAAATACAGCCCCGAGTTGCCGCCGTCGTTGATCTTGATTTCCGCCCGGTAGCGGAAGTTCTTGTACGGCCCGTGAGTGCAGACCAGCATCGACGGAACTCCCGACCCCTGAATGGCACCGTCTTTGACTTCCCAGACGCTTTCTTCCTTGCCGATCTTCTCCCAGCCTTCAAGCGACTTGCCATCAAAGAGCGGCGTCCAGGCAGCATCCTCGGCAAGTGAAACAGAAGCCGAACAGAGAATCGCGAGAGCGACGCAGCGAGCCAGATGGCGAATGAAGAACGCTTTCATGAGAGACCTTTCGGGGAACAGGGTTGAAGGAAGATCGCCGACCGCGTGCAAACGGCCAGCCTGTGTTATAGCCGCCGCCGTCCGGAAAGGCTTTCGTCAGCCCAGGCAGGCCTGAACGAAGTCGCCTCTGCTGGCCAGGTTGGCTGATCGTCGACGATGACGTTCCTGTTCCGACGGACTCGCGCGGCCACACAGCGACAGCGGTCACCTGTGAGTGACGTATCGATGGGGATCCGCAACGAATTTCTGCCGGTTCTCTTCCGTCAGAAAGTACCAGGTATGGCCACCATACTCGGCGGTTGACTGAGCGATGAGTCTGGAAATGCGCAGATTAGCGACCGGGTCGGTCACCAGATTGTCCCGCTGATATTCGTCCACAAATTCAAGCTGCAGATAGGTTCTGGTGAATGCGACAAGCTTTTGCTCGACCCACTGGGCGACGCGATCATCGTCGGGCAGATGCAGCGGAACGACCAGCTGATCGGCGTGGTCGTACTGCATGAAGATCGGCAGGATCTCCAGCGAGTAGAAGACGAGCAGATTGCGAACCTCGTCATCGTGAGTCACGCCCATCGTGAGCGTCGTCGATGCCGGAAACCGCGGCGTGTGGGCGAAACTGACGACACACTGGCACCCGTCGCCGTTGTTCGTTTCGACCACTTCCGCATTCTGGAAATGGTTGAGCAACTGCTTCATTCGGGGATGGACAACGTCTGCCGCCAGACGCTTCGCTTCGACTTCTGCCTGCTGATGGCGGACCAGCAGCTCTTCGTATTC
>JAPOLP010000690.1 GCA_029977045.1 Planctomycetota bacterium | reverse complement strand
GCCAGTCGACGTTCCGCAGCAAACGGTCGCAGCGGGCTTCGTCAGTCGTTGTGTCGAGCACAATGTCGAGTGATCTAGCGAGGTGGCTGCGGATCACGTCCGAGAAGTGCTCGATCCAGCCTCGCTTGGCGTGCTTCGATCCGAAGCCCAGAGAATCACCCGCGAACAGCCACGTTCGCGGAGCGGGATCGTCGACCAGCCGTCGAATGCGATCGAGTGTCGTCTCCGGTTCCGGCTCAACGACACTCGCTTCCGTTTGCCTCGCGTGCCACCAGTCGGGAAGGAAGCTTGCCGCGTCGGTTCCGTCGGGAGCTGTCGCGGCGTCGAACTCGGTCGCCGACCGAAGTGCAAGCAACCGGCGCCGGCGGCCACTGGCTGCGGCGACTGGATAGACATCGGTCAGTGAGGTGTTGCTCACGGCGGAGTTCTCAAGGAGGGCCAGTGATGGCGTGTGCTCAGTACACCGACAGGTCGAGGAAAGCCGCCATCGTACGCACGACCGTTGCCGCGTCCAGTCGCGAAATGACTGTCGGGATCAGCTCGCCCGGAATGATCGCGGAAAGCTGACAAACCCTCGCCGTTTGTCGCTGCCAGAATCGGCAGAGTCTGCCACTCCTGCCGGACCGAACCGCTGGCCAGCGTGAACCTCGATTGCCGACGAGTCTGCCTGCGGTTTGCGGCGGCCGACGGAATCCGCTCTGATGCCTCGCCTGCCAGTGGCTGCCTGCCAGCGATCCACTCCTGAAAAGCTCTCCGCATGACGCGATTGTCCGCCTCGACGTTCCGCCTGGTTCTGCTCGTGTCGTGTGCCCACGCGCTGGTGCATACGTTCGAACTGGCGCTGCCGGCGGTCGAGCAGATGATCGCGGCGGAATTCCCCGGCGTCGGCAAGGTGCAGACTGGCGAACTCGGGCTGCTCTGGCGGCTGCCGTTCGGGCTGGGAGCGATCGTCGCCGGGTGGCTCGCCGACCGGTACGGCTCGAAGCCGCTGTTGATCATCTATCTGCTGGGGTGTTCGGCGACGGCCTGCCTGACGTGGTGGGCTCCGACGTTTGGCATTCTGGCCGGCGTCATGTTCACGATGGGCTGCTTCGCGAGCATCTATCACCCGGCGGGACTGGCATTGATCTCGCGCGAATCGACTCCGGAGAACCGAGGCACGGCACTCGGCTGGCATGGCATCCTGGGTTCGCTGGGCATCGCAGGCGCGCCGTTCTGTGCGTCATTGGTGTTTCAGAGCGGCGATGTTTCGTGGCGCGACTACTACCTGCTGCTGACGATCCCCGCGATCTTCATCGCCATTCTGCTGGGCGTTTCGGTTCTGCGCGACCGGGCACGCTAGCGAGCCGAACCGACAACTCCTGTCCCTGCAGCAACCGCCGAGTCGCTTCCGTGGCGGAACTTCCTCGTGCTCGTTCTGGCGGGCGCAACGTCCGGCTTCGTCTACGCGGCGTTCATGCAGTTTCTGCCGCGATATATGGACGGAGCAAACCTGAAACCCGACGGCTGGACGGAGGAGAGTTTCCGCAACGCTCTGGCAACCGCCGTTCTACTGTGCGCGGCAGTCGGACAGGCGATCGCCGGGAAACTATGCCGGCCTGGCCGGCTTGAGACGCTGCTGGTCGTCGTGCTGTTTGCCAATGTGCCGCCTCTGCTGTGGATGTCCGTTGCCGAGGGATCTCAGCGGTTCATTGCGGCCTGCCTGCTGGCACTCGTCCACTTCATGAATCAGCCGATCTACAACAGCCTGATCGCTCAGGTGGTGCCGTCGTCGCGACGCAGCACGGGTTACGGCTTCAGCAACATGATGTGCTTCGGGGTCGGCGCGCTGGGGCCGTTCTTCGCTGGCCGGATCGAGAGCGACGGCGGCGTCTATGCGCTGCTGGCAGTCTTTGCCGCGATCTCAGGCTGCTGCGCTCTGGGCGTCAGAGCGTTGCGTGTCCCTGAAACTCCCAGCCCAGCATGATCGAGTTGAGCCCGCTGCCAATGCCCAGCAGAGCGACGTTGTCGCCAGCGGTCAGGTGGCCCTGCTGAATCCCGAGTGCCGCAGTCGTCGGCAGCGCGGCAGCGCCGGTGTTGCCCAGAAACTGGACCGTCGGAAAGTCGATCTCAGGATTCAGGCCGAGACTCTCATAAAGCAGTTTGCAATGCGCCTTGCCGACCTGGTGCGTGAAGGCCTTGTCGACGTTCGAGTTCTGCCAGCCAAGAACTCGCCGCGTCGCTTTCCAGTTGCGTGTCGCGAGACCGATGCCGGCGTGCAGCAGCGCTTCGGAATCGGTCTGCATTCGCGGTCGGTCATCGCCAAACTGCTCTGCTGCTGATCCGCCTTCGCAGAGATTGCAGTGCGAGGTGTCGGCGAGGCAGTGTGCTCCGAGCAGCTGGTTGCCGGTTCGGCTGAGCCGCCGATCACAGACAACGATCGCCGCCGACGCAGAACCGATCGTCAGCGAAGCGAAGTCTCCCTTGATCGACTGCCGCGTCAGGCTCTCTGACTTGAGCAGCGTGTCGATCGTGCCTTCGACGAGTCCGCGACCATCTTCCGTGCCAACGACGACGCCGGCGCGAATCTGGCCGAGTTCAATCATTGAGGCGATCTGCAGGACACCGTTCAGCAGACCGAGACACGCGTTGCTGACATCGTAAACCGCACACGCTCCCGGCAGCCCGGTTGCCTGATGGACGGCAGCCGCGGTTGCCGGTTCGAGCTGGTCGCGGCAGACGGAACCGTGGATCAGTGCGCCGAAGCATTCTCGCGGAATGCCCGACGCGTCGATCGCCTTGTTCGTTGTGATGGCACTGATCTGACCGGGCCGGGTCCCGCGAGCAAAGAACCGCCGCTCACGGATACCGGTCATCAGTTCGAGCCGCCCGGCGGGCAGGTTCAGCCGTTCGTAAACGGGGCGTAAGCGTTCTTCGATCTCGTCCGACGTGACGACTTCGTCCGGCAGCGTGCAGGCAAAGGTCTCGATGCTGACATGTTGAAACTTCATGGCGGGCAGATAATCAACGAGGGCGCAAAAAGAAAGCCACACGGGTGCTGCTGGGCAATCCCGTGTGGCTTTTGACCTGACACCGCCGACCGAATCTGTCGACGGGAGTTTTCGAGAGACTTAGACGGACGCCTTTTCCGTGATGGCCTGGCCGTTCAGCAGCTCAGACAGGGCGGCGACTTTCTTCAGCTCGGCCTTGCGACCGGCGGCGATGGCATCCGATGGTTCTTCCGGTGTCAGCATGATCGAACTTCGGACGTAACGCAGACCGCGAAGCAGCGTTTCCCGCTGCTCGTTGCTCAGTTCGAGTGTCAACAGATCGCTCATTCCAGTGAACTCGCTTTCAAACATTTCCGTGACATCCTGTCTGCATCAAAGCCGGCTGATCCTCTCCGGCATTCTTTCGTGGTGATTACGTGTCAGGGGCAAATTCCGCCGGTCGATTCCGGCTGCATCGCCCATCAACGGGCCGAGACTCTACTCGACGGACAATGGGGACTCAACCAGCCACCCAAGCTGACGACCGCACTATTTTCGACTTCGGAGGGACCTCGTCCGTTCTTCAACTGCAGCCACTTGAGACTTTTCCGCGAGTCCGTACAGGATTCTGGAAATCCCGGCACAGACGGCTATTCGCTTCCCGCGGGGAGACTTGCCCCATCGGAGCAACCTCGATGTTCAGCACGTTTGGACGGGAATTGCGTGACTGTCGACTTGTCGGGACGAGGAATCTGAGTCTGCCGACAGTGCAACTTGGTACGAGTGTGGCGGTTTCGCGGACAGTAGTATCGCCATGACAATCGCGTTCCCGTTGCATCCTCTAGCCAGTCTGCGCTTCCGATCGCAGGCTGCCGCGGCGGAAGGCGTCGGCCATTGCTTTCGGAACTTCGGCTTCGGCGAGAACGACGTGTGCCCGATTCTCGACGGTCAGTGCCTTCATCTGCTGCTCATTCGCGACGGCCATCGCGCGACGTTCTTCGGCCTTC
>JAPOLP010001200.1 GCA_029977045.1 Planctomycetota bacterium | reverse complement strand
GCGATCCGAACTCGGTTTCATCGAGTTGCGAACTGACGGCGAGCAGGCTGTCGCGGACGGCTTCGGCTTCCAGGCGGTGCAGCGGCATTCGCGACAGCCAGCGGTTGTCGGGATCGAGTGACTGGCTCTCGTCGCGGAACTGCGATGACTGCCGATACGCCTGCGAGTTCAGCAGCTCGCGGTGCAGCCACTTGAGGCTCCAGCCGTTTTCAACAAACGAAGTTGCCAGCCAGTCGAGCAGTTCCGGATGCGTCGGCGCCACGCCGGTCTTCCCGAAGTTCGACAGTGACTCGACGATGCCGCGTCCGAAGTGGTGATACCAGACGCGGTTCACCATGACGCGCGACGTCAGCGGATGATCGGGGCGAGTCAGCCACTCGGCGAACGCCAGACGCCGGCCCGTCGAACCGTCACGTTTTGCTTTCGGCTCGAACGGAGTCCGGCCATCGGTCAGCACGGACAGAACGCCGGGGCCGATCGGGTCGCCGGGATTCGTGAACTCGCCACGGCGGAACAGCCAGGTTGGCGAGGGCTCGCCGCGATCCCACAACGCACGGATCATCGGCTCGTCCGGCAGCTTCGCGGTCAGGTCTTTGACCTGCTGGTCGGTCTCCTTTTTCAGAGCCGCCAGTTCCTTGTTCTGCTTCAACAGATTCGCGTCGCTGATCGTCAGCCGCTGCTGGAACTTCTCGACCAGATACTTCTGCACCTCGGACCGGTCGACTGCCTTCGCGTCGAACGCGGCCTTCACGTCAGCCCGCAGCTCTTCGGTCAGTTCAGCGAGCTTCGTATCGAAGTGCTCTGCCCGCAGCTTTGCCGTCTGGTCATCGAACTTCTTCTGAGCCGCCGCAATCTCCTGCTCGATCGGCTTGCGAGCTGCCTCGTACTCAGCCTTCACGTCCGCCGAAACGTACGGCAGATAACGCCGCGTCGGATTCTCCTGCTTCGACTGGCCAGCAACCGACGTCGGCTTCAGCCAGTCGTAGACGTCGTACGCTCCCTGAAAGACCGCGACCAGCCGGTAGTAGTCGCGTTGCGGAATGGGGTCGTACTTGTGCGTGTGGCACTGGGCACACTTCAGCGTCAGGCCGAGTACCGACGAACCGAGGATCTCGATCTCGTCGGCGACGACTTCAAACCGCTCGGCCACGGTGTCGACGATGTCCGAGCCCGTGCCGTCGGGAGCCATCCGCAGGAAGCCGGTCGCGACGAGTGCGTCCATCATCTCGGGCGTGACGGCGTCGGCGTGTTCAAAGTCGACCAGTTCATCGCCGGCCACCTGTTCGAGCAGAAAGCGGTTGTACGGCTTGTCGGCGTTGAACGACCGGATGACGTAATCGCGGTACCGCCAGGCGTGAGGGAACGTCGGGTTCCGGCCCAGGCCATCATTGCCGTTCGACTCGCCGT
>JAPOLP010000097.1 GCA_029977045.1 Planctomycetota bacterium | reverse complement strand
GAAGCTGCTGCCGCCCGAGTTCTACTCGGAAGAAACGCAGCAGGACTTCCCGCCTCCGAAGACGCCCGAAGAATCCGCCGCCTGCATCCAGGTCAAGCCAGGCCTGAAAGTCGAACTGGTCGCCGCCGAACCACTGATCACGGACCCGGTCGCATTCGACTGGGACATCCAGGGCCGCCTGTGGGTGGTCGAGATGGGGGACTATCCCGGTGAAGGGAACAGCGAGCAGGGAGCAGCGAACAGCCGCAAGGGCCGGATTCGCGTGCTGACCGATGTCGACGGCGACGGTCGCTATGACGAGGCCGAGACGTTTCTCGACGACGTCGCGTTTCCAAGCGGCATCTGCCTGTGGCGGAACGGCGTTTTGGTTACGGCTGCTCCGGAGATCTTTTACGCGGAAGACACCGACGGCAACGGGCGAGCCGACGTGCGGAAGAGGCTGTACTCCGGCTTCGGTGAGGGCAACCAGCAGCACCGAGTGAACGGTCTGCAGTGGGGCCTCGACGGCTGGGTCCACGTCGGGAATGGAGACAGCGGCGGCGAGATTCGGTCAGTCGCCGGACTTCTCGAATCTGACGCGAACCCAGATCGACCGGTATTGAACGTCAGTGGCCGAGACCTGCGGATTCGACCCGACACTGGCGAGTTGGAAGCAACGTCCGGGCAGACACAGTTCGGTCGAGCACGCGACGACTGGGGCAACTGGTTCGGCAACAACAACTCAAATCCCATCTGGCACTACGTTCTCGATGAGAAAGACCTGCGTCGCAATCCGCACGCTCCGGTGAGTACGACGAAAGCGATGATTGCCGTCGACCGCGGCGCAGCGCCGGTCTTCCCGATCAGCCGGACGCTGGCCAGGTTCAACGACTTCGACAAGACGAACCGGTTCACCTCAGCCTGCAGCACGACGATCTACCGCGACAATCTGCTCGGCGAAGAGTTCTACGGCGACGCGTTCGTCTGCGAGCCTGTCCACAACCTGGTCTCGCGGCTTGTCCTGGCACCCGACGGCGTGACGTTCAAAGCAGAACGTTCGCCGAACGAACGCGACTCCGAGTTCTTCGCGTCAAGCGACAACTGGACTCGCCCCGTCATGGTCCGCACCGGCCCCGATGGAGCCCTCTGGGTTGCCGACATGTACCGCTTCGTGATCGAACACCCGAAATGGATCCCCGCCGAGCAGCAGCGCAAGGTCAATCTGTACGCCGGCTCGGATCGAGGCCGCATCTACCGGATCGTCCGGGAATCAAACGCGGCGTGCTGCAGTGTTCCGGCTTCTGAGCCGGCGGCTGTCGCTCCGGATCAGCAACGATCCTGGTTGAAGCAGAAGTGGGACAAGACCTCGGTCGAGCAGCTCACGGAGCGGCTTGGCAGTCCCAACGGCTGGTGGCGGGACACGGCACACCGAATCCTGCTGCACCGGATAGGCGAGACAACTTCCGATCGGGTCGAGGAACTCGCCCGGAAGCACGCTTCGTCTCAGGTCCGGCTGCAGGCGCTGTCTCTGCTGCAGGGATTGACAGGAATCGTCCCCACTGAGCTGCTGAACGATCCCGATCCGCGAGTCCGGGCGCACGCCGTCCGACTGACGTCAATGACGAACGACAGCTCCACAAAAAGTGCCCCGTCGCTGGCGGCTTTGCTGCGTCTGGCAGAAGATGACGCTCCGACCGTCCGGTTTCAGGTTGCGTCAGCACTCGGTGCTGTTGCAGGTGAGGACGCTGCTCAGGCTCTCGGACGTCTCGCAGTCCAAAATACATCCGACCCCTGGATCACTGCAGCCGTCTTCAGTTCGCTGAATGCCGGGAATGTGGAAGCCGTTCTGGGGGCAGTTCTTCGAGCGGCAGATAAAGACGGAGTCGGCGACCTTACGGCCCGGTTACTTGGACAAGCTGTCGCACTCGGCAAGGTTGATGCTGTCGGGAACGAACTAGCCGCGTTGTTGCCGACGGACAGGCAGGCAGCCCAGAGGGACACCTGGCTGACCGGCGAGCGGGTTCTTTCGCAGCTCAGAAGCTCGTCCGACAACTGGAAGCGGCTAAGCGACCGACCCGAGATTCGTGAGCGACTGGCTGCGTCTGGAAAGCTGGCACTACAGACTGCGCTGGCCAGCGACGCTGATGAAGCACTGAAACTTCAGGCAATTCAGTTTGCCGGAGCTGCGGGGACGATTGACGGAGATGGAATTCGGCAACTGGCTGCGCTGCTTGTGCCAAGTTCGTCAGTGGAACTGCAAACGGCAGTCGTCACGGCGATCGCTGCAGGTTCTGGAGACGCGCCCGCAGAGACGTTGCTGACGGGCTGGAAGAGTTACTCGCCAACGATCCGCAGTCAGGTCGCGGAGTCGCTGCTCTCCCGCCAGGCATGGGCCGGCGAATTGCTGACGGCGATCGAGCAGGATGCCGTCGCCGCTGCTGATCTCGATGCCGCGCGGCGTGAGCGGTTGTTGACTCACCGCGATGCGGAGCTGCGTAAACGAGCCACCGCGGCGTTCGGCAAGTCTGCAGCGGAGTCGAGCCGTCAGGCTGTCATTGAGGTGAATCGAGCGGCGCTGACACTTGCCGCCGACGTCGCTCGCGGGCGGGTGGTGTTTGAGAAGCGGTGCTCGGCGTGTCACAAGATTGGAGAACTCGGGAAGTCGATTGGGGCTGACCTCACAGCGCTCAAGGATCGGTCGGGCGAGGCGCTGCTGACGGCGATTCTCGATCCGAACCGGGCGGTCGAGGCGAAGTTTCTGAGCTACATCGCGGTCACGAAGGACGGGCGGTCGTTCTCGGGGATGCTTCTGTCCGAGACCGGCAACAGCCTGACGCTGATCGGTACCGATGGAAAAGAGCAGACGCTGCTGCGAAGCGATCTCGACGAACTCGTCGCGACGAACCGGTCGCTGATGCCCGAAGGACTCGAAAAGGACGTCTCGCCGCAGGACCTTGCCGACGTGATCAGCTTCGTGCAGTCGTCCGGCGTGAAGTGGAAGTCGTTTCCTGGCAACCAGCCGCGAGCGATCTCGGCGGCGGAGGATGGCTCGCTGCTGCTGCCCGCGAACGCTGCGGAGATTTACGGGCCGTCACTGATCCTCGAAGAGAAGTACGGCAACCTCGGCTGGTGGTCGAGCACCGATGACTACGCGGTCTGGACAATCGAAACGAAGTCGTCGGGTTTCTACCGCGTCGAACTGGAGTACGCCTGCCACGACTCGGCTTCCGGCAGCCCGATCCGCTTCTCGACGGGAACTCGCTTGTTGACTGCTCGCGTTCCCGGAACAGGAACCTGGGACAACTACCGCACCTGGTCCGCCGGAGAAATCGACCTCCGCCGCGGCGTCCAGCAGTTGACAGTTTCTGCTCCCGTCAAACCGCAACAGGCACTGATCGATCTCAAGTCGGTCCGGCTGGTGCCAGTCGAGTAACTTGTGATTAGCGACGAGCCCGCAGAGACCGGACCAGTGGATTCGCGAAGTGTCGAAGCACCGGGTACGATCGCTGTTCCTTCACACGACAGTACTGCCAGACCGGACAACGCTTTGACGGCTTCCAAATTGCAATTCCCGCTTTCGTCGAAACTGCGTGTCGTGATCGTCTCGGCAGGAGTGCTGCTCGCCGTTAACTCGGTTGCATTTGGGCAGTCAGACGGGCCAACGGCGAACCCTCCCACCGCACCACCAATGCCATCGCTGTGGGAACTTGCTGTGCAGGGCGGGATCTTCATGATTCCGATTGCGCTGGCGTCGATCGTGGCGATTGCGTTTTCGATCGAACGGATGATCGGGCTGAAGACGGAACGCATCCTGCCGGCTGAGCTGATCCTGAAGCTGCGGAAGCTGATCTCGGAACGCGGGATTGATCCTCGGAAGGCCTGGGCTGCGTGTCAGGAGCATCCGTCGCCGCTGGCCAACTCGCTGCAGGCGGCGATTCTGAAAGCCGGGCGGCCTCACGCCGAGGTCGAGAAAGCGGTCGAGGACGCGGTCGGACGCGAGACGTCTGACATGCTGCGGAACCTGCGTCCCGTCAACGTTGTGGCGAGCATCGCGCCCCTGCTCGGGCTGCTGGGAACCGTGCAAGGGATGATCCTCGCGTTCATGGTCACCAGCTCGACAAGTTCCACCGGCAACGCGAAGGCGGCGGAACTTGCTCAGGGAATCTATACCGCGCTGGTGACGACGTTCGCCGGGCTGAGTGTCGCTGTCGTGTCCGTTCTGCTGGCGAATTATCTCGAAGGCCGCATCGAGCGACTGCTGCGACTGATGGAAGACCTGTTCGTCGACCTGCTGCCGCATCTGGAACGCTTTGAAGGCAAGTTGCGAGTTGCTCGCGCCGGGCTGACTGACGATTCTGCAGGAGTACAGTTGAGGACGAAGCGGCCTGGTGCCGCGCAAACATCGCAGACGGCAGGATCTGAAGGCGGATCACGCTCGGCCACGGCATCGGTAAAGAGAGACTCGCCGCCGTCTCAAGAGCCAGCACTCTTACAGGCAGATTCAGCGGACGAGGCTGAGTTCGCTGAGGCTGTCGATACGCCGTCAGGTTCTGATGTGCCAACTGCTGAAGAACGACCACCAGCGTTTACGATCGGTGTTGAGATCGCGGAACCTGGAGCCCCAACCGGACCGGGTTTTTCCGAAACTTCTGAGCAAAACGCTCCACTGCCGCCGGACAGAAACAAGATCGACTCGCCACACGGCCTATGGGACATCATGTGGGAACACCGCGAGGCACAGCAGGTCGTCGAGCAGGATGACGACTGAGCGGATACGCCGGTCGCGACCGTTCTGTCGCGCAATCACTTCAGAGTTGACGTGGTGAATTAGACCACGCGTCCGACGGTCGGAGAGACTTTGCGAGACTCCTTGCCTCGTCCACTACTCCGAAACTCGGATGCAACGACGCTCCTGCTTCCCGCTCGTCCAGCCAGAGTTTGCCGTCATTGCCGCTCAGGACATTGATGGATCGAACAGCCGCAATTGACGAGGTTCGTCGTCCGGGATGAATCGCTCGGCAGGCGTGACCATCGTCGGGTGTCGGTCGTAAAGAGCCAGGCATTCGGATTCGCGACCGCGGACGATACGGCGTCCTTTGAGCGTTCCCAGCAGCGACGTGATCACCGTCCACTGGCCGTGATGCTTGCGGTCGGTCCGGTGAATGATCACCCAGTCGTGAGTCATTCCAAGTTCGTGCGCGTGAGCAGTGTTTGAGAACATCACGCTGTAATGACGGTCTTCGCGGTGCGTGTGCATTACCGGGAGCCACGCCTGCCCGGTCGGGTTGAACCGTTTCGGGGCGATTCTCATCAGCGTGTCGCCAGCCACTTTTTCGCGATACTCGGCGTCGATACTGAGAAGCTCGGCGACGGGCGGTTCGTCATGGTGCTGCTCATCACGCGGTGCTCGCTGCATCGCTGAGAGCTGCCGTGACCGTGCTTCGATCGAATCGCGGACGGCTTGGGCTCGCCGAGGTCCGATTCCGTCAACGTCCTGCAGGCTGCCGTCGATCGCTGCTGCCTGCAACTCGCCGAGAGTGTCGACGTGCAGTTCATCGTGAATCCGCTCGGCGAGTTTCGGCCCAACCCCGGAAACGGATCGGAAACGATTCTCCGGTGAGTCTGCATCTCGCAGCTGCTTCAACTGAGGTATCCGGCCCGTGTGGAGGTACCGGTCGATGGCAAGAGCGAGCGATTGGCCAATGCCGGGCAGCTCTTCGAGCCCCTTCCGGCCAGAGTCAGCAAAGATCGCTTCGACCGGCGTCAGCAGCTCGCGAAGCACGCGAGCACCGCGTCTGTAGGCTCGAATCCGGAAGTCGTTGGCGTGCCGATTCTCGAGCAGACTCGCCATTTCATCGAAGCGGTCGGCGATCTGGCGATTGACGGCCAGTCCGGCGTGGGTGTTCGCTGACGTGAGCATGGTTTCATCCTCCGTGAGCAGTCTGCGGGCAGACTCTGAGACCAATTGCAACGATTGTGCCGAATCTGTTACGCCATCCCGAGCTTCTGTGCTGGATGACGGATTGCTCGAATCCACGAACTGTTGTCAGCAGGCATCTGCAGTCTGGTGTCGAGGAGTGCATTTCGGCTCGCTAACTGCGACAAGCGGGTGTAGGGAGATCCTGTGTTGCGTTCTGCTGAAATCGCCCTCGATGAGGCAGTCCGCTTCCGGCGTGTGTGCGGAATTCGCACAGGCGTGCGGTGTTGAAACTGTGACGATTCCTCACATTTGCGGGGCACTCAACCGGGAGTTTTCGGAGTCTGCATGAACAACTGGGCGGGCGATCTTCCATTGCTGACACTGCTACTGGGAGTGTCCATCATTCTCAGCGTGCTGACTAAGTGGGGGCTGCAGCGGCTGAGACTTCCTGCAGCCATTGGCTGGCTGGGCATCGGAATGTTGCTTCGAGCTGCGGATTCGCACTGGAGCTGGCTCTCGGATGGTTCGCACGAAGTGTTTGCGTTCCTTAGCACGGTGGGCGTGGCGTGCCTGCTGTTTCGAGTTGGCCTGCAGTGCCACCTGAAATCGTTGATTGCTCAGTTTGGCAGGGCAGTTCGGATCTGGGCCGTTGATTTTCTGCTCAGCGGCCTGTCTGGATTCTGTGCTGCGTACTACTGCCTGGGATTGAGCCTGCCGACGTCGTTGATTATCGCGACGGCACTGACAGCGACGAGTGTTGGCGTGTCTGTCGTGGCCTGGCAGCAGCGTGGCCGCCTGCAATCACCGACCGGACAGTTGATGCTCGACGTTGCCGAGCTGGATGACATCTCGGGCGTCGTTGCGATGTCGCTGCTGTTCGCACTGCTGCCAGCACTGCACTCCGGCGAGAATGGATCGCTCGTCCCGCTGCTGATGTCGACACTGGGGCTATTCGTGCTGAAGCTGCTGGCGTTTGCTGCGGTCTGCTATCTCTTCTCAAACTTTGTCGAAGAACGGTTGACGCATCTCTTTAGGAGGATGAATCCGCCGGCCGATCCGATGTTGCTGATCGTCGCGGCGAGTCTGCTAATCGGAGCGCTGGCTGAATATCTAGGCCTGTCGATCGCCGTGGGAGCGTTTCTCGCCGGCGTGATGTTCAGCCGCGATCCTCAGCATGTACGGATCGAAGCGTCGTTCGATCTGCTGTACTCGTTCTTCACGCCGTTCTTCTTTATCGGCATCGGGCTTGATGTCGACGTTGCAGCGATCTGGCCCGTGCTGGGAGCGGGACTCGTTCTTAGCGGGGCGGCGATCTTCGGCAAAGTCGCAGGAAAATGGTTACCTGGCCTGCAGATTGAATCTCACGGAATGGCGGCGTTGCTTGGTTTCAGCATGATTCCGCGGGCCGAGATCGCCATGATCATCGTGCAGCGGGGAATGCAGCTCGGCGAGTGGGCGATGCCGACGGACGTGTTCGGAGCGATGGTTCTTGTCAGCCTGCTGACCTGCATCCTGTCGCCGCTTGTCGTTCATGTGCTGCTCGGACGAGTTGCACTACCGGCGTCTGTGGACGAGGAATAGCTCCTTTTCTTACGCGATCGCGTTTGCGGATCGACGTCGCACAACGAACCAGTCGCTGAGAACCAGGGCAAGCAGAACGAGCAGTGCGGCCAGGACCAGCCAGTTGATCGGAGAGTTGATCTCAAGCAGTTGTGGAGCTCCGTCTGTCACCGGCGGGCGTGTGCCGGATTGTCGATCGAGCAGGTCTGACTCGGAACGGTCAAAAAAGTTGACGGCAAAACGCTCAATGAGTTGGTCACCGCGCAACAGAGCATAGATACCGGGATGCTCGATTGCTGGCAGCTAGACAAGCCCCAGTGTCGAGATTGTTCGCGACTCGCCGTCGTGAGTGAGAGTCAGCTCGACTGGTTCCGAAGCGGTGGTCGCTGAGGGCTCGTCTGTCGCTGAAGCATTGCGAAGCGCTGCCGGGGCGATGCGAAAACGAACGTCTTCGTTAACTCGGAAGTTCCAGCGACTGAGGCCGGGCAGTGCCTGCTGACGTAGAGCGATGAGATTGCTGAGCAGGATGGGCCAGTCCGGACTCGCTGTGAAGTTCGAGCGGGCGAGGTCGATATTCAGGTCGTACGTCGTCGTTCGATTGCTCGCTCGCTGGACGAGTAGCGGAACGGAGCCGCAGGAAATCAGGGGCAAGTAATCGTTTGCGAGTGGGAAAGCACCGCCCCAGACGACACCGTCAAGCTGCACGCCTTCGAGCAGCGGATTTCGTTTATCGAGCAGGTAGGGGCCGGCAACCGTCACAGGTTCCGGGGAAGTTGTTGCAGAGGCACCACCTTCAGGTTGTGGCGGTGTTCCGGTCGTTTCCACTGGAGTCGCCGCGAACGGGCCAATGCTCAGTCGCCACTGGCCGTCGGTGTGGCCATCGACCGGGCCAGCGGGGCCGATCGACAGTTCCGCAACCGACGAATTCAAGGAGGCCGCCGGGATCTGATTCAGAACACGCAGCACGTCGGTTCGGCGTGGATCGTCGTCCGGGAATACCACATCAACGTGGACCGACCGCAGTTTCGGCTCGATCAGTGTCACTTCGCTGTCGACCACCAGCGCGTCCTCGACACCGGAGAGCGAAATCGTCAATTCGCCGACTCCACCTGGTACCGGTGCCTGCAGTGCTGATTCGGCCTGAGGTTCAAGGTCGAGACTCGACTCAAACACCGGCTTGCCGGCGACTGTGCCGCGAACAGTTGCCGCCTGAGGACGCGGCCCGAGATTGGCGACTCGGAGGTCAACGGTTCCGGCCAGTGTTTGCGGATCGAGTGACCAGTGGGCTGACGTGATCGCAAGATTGGCCAGTGGCAGTCCGCCAGCGACGACTTCGACAGATTGAGGAATTCCTACCGAGACGCCTGACTCGCCACTGTCTGTGTCTGGCAGTTGGTCGGTGAGAAACAGAACCTGGCCACCGTCTTCAGCCAGCTGGATACCGAGGTCAATCGCGGATTGCGGTGAATGGTCTGGAAGCTCGGGCTGCCATTCGTCGAGCGCTGCCTGCGCCTCGGACCATTCGGCAGCCGGGCCGGCGACGAGTGCCGCTCTCCGTCCCGTGGCGATAAATGTGACGCGGGCATTCGCGGCGAATGCTTCAACTCGCAGCCGTAGTTCTGCGATCGTGCGATCGCGGGCCGAGAGTCCGTCGCCGCCGACCGCCGCCATCGACGCCGAGTTGCCGAGAACGACGATGAAATGTGCGACGCCCTCTGGATCGGAGAAGCGAGGCTGCGACAGCAGCAACGTCAGCAGCAACGCGGCCAGCAGTTCGAGCAACAGCGACGGCGTGATCGGTAGAGTCTCCCGCCGCCGGCCTTCGATCGGTATCCGCTGCTCAACGCCCCAGAGGTGCAGCCCGCCGACCAGTCGCGGGGGAAAGCGACGATGAAACAGGTGCAGAACGACAATCGCTGGCAGCGCGAGCAGGCCGAGCAGTCCCCAGGGATTGGCGAAGTACATCCCGGTTGTCCCCGTGGTCTGTCACCTAACTCTGATGATCGCGAAAGTCGGGCATGGCTTTGAGAATGTCGCCCAGCCGTTTCAAGGCTCGCACATAGCGGTTGCTGGCCGCAGTCTTTGTGAGACTGAGAACTTCTGCAACTTCGTTGTTACTCAGCTGCTCGAAGTGCCGCAGGGCGAGAACTTCGCGGTCCGTTTCGTCGATCGAATCCAGCGCGACGCGAAGCTGTTCGAGCATTTCCTCTCGGATCGCAGCCTGGCTCGGGCTGGTCAGATTACCGATCAGCATTCCCGCGATCGAGTACGTCGTCGCGTTCTGGGAACGCCTCTGATGAATCTGAACTTCGGCGTTTGGATTCCGCTTCTGCCCCAGATGTCGACGGTGCACTCCCACCAGCGTCTGCCAGGTAATCTGTCGCACCCAGACATAGAACGAAACCGTGGGAGTCGACGTGTAGTCCGTAATCCGCCGGGCGATCTCGATGTAGGCTTCCTGCAGAACGTCGCCGGGGTCGACGCGTCCTCGCAGTCGGAAGTCGAGTCGGAATTCGACCATGCGTTCGAGCCGCGGAGAGAACTCCGAAAAGACCTCGGCAAGGGCCGATTCGCCACCGTCGGTCAATGTCTGGACGATTTCTTCGTTACTCATGGAGAAGCTGACGGCAGGCTGCGATCGTGGGTGGGTGAAATTTCCGCAGTCGAACGTGGAGTTTCACGGCGGGATGCTTCGATTCGACGACCGTCGTCCGAGAGGATGCCTGACGGAACTGACGATTGCAGAATCTGGCCTCGGGTAAGGTCGAGCGGACACCTGAAATTGACTTGAGCTGATCGGCAGCGTGCTCAACGATACTGCTCTGACCGTTCCGGCGAAACAGTTCGGTCTCGAATCTCTGACACTCCTGCCGTAAGTCACAACGCAATGACGGTTTACGCATCTCGACGACAGGCCCTTTCGAGCATGGCCTGCGGATTTGGATCGCTGGCACTCGCGGGGATGGCCGCGAATTCGGCCACGGCTGCGGGCAATCCTCTGGCCGCTCTCCCAACGCATCACACCGCCCGAGCCAAACGGCTGATCTTCATTTTTATGCAGGGAGGCCCCAGCCAGGTCGACACGTACGATCCAAAATCGCTGCTCGACGAACGCGACGGCCAGGAGCTGGAGTTCTTCAACTCGCGAAACCGCGCCGTGCAGAAGCAGCGCGTGCAGAAGTCGCCCTGGAAGTTCACGAATCACGGCGAGTGTGGTCAGCCGGTTTCGGAACTGTTCCCGCACATGGCGAAACACGTCGACGATTACTGCGTCGTCCGCAGCATGCACACCGAAGGTGTGGCTCACGGCCCAGCGACGCTGTTTCTGCACACGGGGGCGACGAACCTGATTCGCCCGTCGATGGGAGCCTGGCTGAGTTACGGACTGGGCACGGAGAACGACAACCTGCCGGCGTTCGTCACGCTGCACCCGCCGATGAGCAAAGGCGGCCCGCGGAATTACTCGAACGCGTTTCTGCCAACGATTCACCAGGGCACCGCGATCGGTCGCGCTGCGACGCCGGTCGGCAAGGCCTCGATCCGGCACATTCAAAATCCCAGCCTGACGCTCGTCGAACAGAAGCGACAGTTCGAGTACCTCTCGAAGCTGAATCGCGAGCAGGCCGGCAGCCAGCCGGACGACGAACTCGACGCCGCGATTCAGAGTTTTGAACTCGCCTGGCGAATGCAGATGCACGCTCCGGAAGCACTCGACATTTCGCAAGAGACGAAGGAGACACAGGAGCGATACGGCATCGGCAACGGACCGACCGACGACTTCGGGCGGATGTGCCTGCTCGGTCGACGACTCAGCGAAGCCGGCGTCCGGTTTGTGCAGATCAACTATTCGGACAATGCAGCCACGCCTCGCTGGGACCAGCACTCGAATCTGAAGCAGCACGAAACGCACGCGATGGCGACCGACCAGCCCGTTGCGGCACTGCTGAGCGACCTGAAAGAACGCGGCCTGCTGGAAGACACCATCGTCTGGTGGGGCGGCGAGTTCGGTCGCACGCCGTTCGCCCAAGGCAAGGATGGTCGCGACCACAACCCGAACGGCTTCACTGTGTGGCTGGCCGGTGGCGGGTTCAAAGCAGGCACCGCGTACGGCGAAACCGACGAGTTCGGCTACTTCGCCGTGCAGAACAAAATCCACATGCACGACCTGCACGCCACGCTGCTGCACTCAATGGGCAT
>JAPOLP010000790.1 GCA_029977045.1 Planctomycetota bacterium | reverse complement strand
CCGAGCTGGAAGTTCACAAGTGGCTCTACCAGGACGGCTACTTCGCCTCGAAGCAGACCGTCGCCGTTGTCGGGCCTCGGCGCCGCATGATCCCGGAAGTTCGGGTGCTCGGCCCCGTTCGTCCGAGCCAGGTCGAGCTGGCGTTTACCGACGGCATCTCGCTGGGCATCGATCTGCCGGTGCGAATCAGCGGCGATCACCACGACACACCGGGCTGCACTTTGATCGGTCCAGCCGGAGTGCTGGAACTGCGATCGGGCGTCATTCGAGCCATGCGGCATGTCCACATGGGACCGGCGGACCTCGATTACTACGGCGTCCAGGACGGCGATCTGATGGACCTGCGGATTGAATCCGAAGGCTGCACGACCGTGCTTGAAGACCTGAAGATCCGAGCCGGAGACGACATCAAGCTGGAAGTCCACATCGACACGGACGAAGGCAACGCAACGCGGCTCGACAAGGCATCGAAGGTCGAGCTGATTAAGAAGAAGAAAGTCGACTGCGGCTGTGGCTGCGGCGGCACAGGAGCTTGTGGGAAATAGGCGTAAGCCGGCGGTCACTCGCCAGCGACCGACTATCAACGATTAACCATCACTTTTTTGTGGAGATTTCCAATGGCTAAGGCTCTGGAAGCCCTCGGCATGATCGAGACGAAAGGTCTCGGCTGCATGATCGAGGCAGTGGACGCGATGCTGAAGTCGGCCAACGTGCAGATGGTTGGCTGGGACAAGATCGGCAGCGGTCTGGTCACGTCGTTCGTCGTCGGTGACGTCGCCGCCGTGAAGGCTGCGATTGACGCCGGTGCGACTGCCGCCAGCAAGATCGGCGAAGTCGTCAGCGTGCAGGTGATCGCTCGCCCGCACGAAGAACTGGCAGCCATCCTGCCCGCTCCGAAAACGAAATAGTTGATAGTCTATTGTTGATAGTTGATGGCTACTGCCTTTCGACTGTCAGCAACTCGTCTCTATCAACCGTCAACTATCCACGATCAACATTTTCCACAGGAAGACACCCATGAAAGGTGAAGCAATCGGTCTCATCGAGACCAAAGGCCTGGTGGCTCAGGTCGAAGCCGCTGATGCCATGCTGAAGGCGGCCAATGTCACTCTCGTCAAGCAGATCCCGATCGGTGGTGCATACATCACGACCGTGATCTCGGGCGACGTCGGTTCGGTCCGTGCTGCTGTCGACGCCGGTGCTGCCGCTGCGACTCAGGTCGGCGAACTGGTCTGTGCCCACGTCATTCCGCGTCCGGATGCCGCCACGATGGCTGCGTTCGTCTAGGAAATGGATTGTCTGACGACTCGGCAGCGCAAAGACGCTGAGACTCGAAGACACGCGAAGAAAAGAACTGCTTTGCGAACCTCTGCGTCTTCGCGTCTTTGCGCTGCAGACAAAATGAGAAGTCAGGCTGGTTCAGGAAAGTCGTAATCAGAAGCAGCACGGAGGTGCTCATGAAAGTTCTCGTCGCCAACCTGGGTTCGACCAGCTTCAAGTACCGGCTCTTTGACATGACCACCGAGGAGCAGCTTGCTCGCGGTGGCATCGACAGGATCGGGCTTGGGGACAGCAACTGTTTTGTCGAGATCGGTGATTACCGGGACGACCGCGTCACGGACATTCCCGATCATGCTGCGGCAGTCAACATCTGCCTCGAACAGTTGTCGGATCCGGAGCATGGATGTCTGCAGGACGCGTCCGAGCTGAAAGGCATTGGGTTTAAGGCGGTCTTCGCCGGGAAGATGGGCGGCATCCGCGTGGTGGATGACGCGATTCTCGACCGGATGGAAGAACTCGCCGACGTGGCTCCAGCCCACAACCCGCCTTATGCCCGGGCGATGCGGCAACTCCGCAAGGCGTTTCCGCAAATCCCGCTGGTCGCGGCGTTCGAGACGGCTTTTCACGACACCATCCCGCCTGAGAATCGCGCGTACGCCGTGCCGTTCGACTGGCAGGACAAGTACGAGATCAAACGCTGGGGATTTCACGGAGCCAGTCACCGATTCATCGGCGGCCGGATCGGCGAGATCCTGGGCAACGACGATCTGAAGGTCATCTCCTGTCACCTGGGCGGCAGCAACTCGCTGTGTGCTCAGCGAGGGAACAGGTCGCAGGCCAACAGCCTGGGCATGAGTCCTCAGACAGGGTTGCTCCATAACAACCGAGTCGGCGACTTCGACCCGTACGCTCTGCCGCTGTTGATGCGGTTGAGCGGCAAGTCGATGCAGGAACTGCTCGACGAGATGTCCACGAATGGTGGACTGCTCGGCCTGAGCGGTCTCAGCAGCGACGCACGCGACGTCGAGGAAGCCGCCGAGAACGGTAATGAACAGGCCGACTTCGCCCTGAAGGTGTTTGTCGCGTCGATTCGCCAGTACCTGGGTTCCTACCTGGTCGTGCTGGGCGGAGCGGACGCGATCGTCTTCACCGGCGGGATCGGTGAGAACAGCGAACGGGTTCGCCGGGATGTCTGTGCCGGCCTGGAATGGGCAGGCATCGTGCTCGACGAATCGAAAAACAGCAGCGTCGCCCGAGGCTCGGAAGCGTGCATTTCGAGCGACGATTCGAAGACTCAAATCTGGGTCGTTCCGACGAACGAAGAGATTGTCGTCGCAAGGCAGACAGTCGAGGCCGTCGGTTAAAGGAAACTCCCATGTTTCTTGCCAGAGTTACAGGCAGCGTCGTCTCGACGCAGAAGGTGAACGCGATGAGGGGCCAGAAGCTGCTCATCGTCGAACCGCTGCGCGTGGACGAGAAGGACAAAAAAAGCCTGAAGGGTACCGGACGGAGCTTTATCTGTGTCGACACGGTCGGCGCGGGTGAAGGCGAGACGGTGCTCATCGTGCAGGGCTCGAGTGCCCGCTTCACGGAAGACACGAAAACGCTGCCGATCGACGCCGCCATTATCGGCATCGTCGACAGTGTTGAGGCTCACGGAGCGACCGTCTTCAAGACGGAGTAGCACGAGCATTAGCAGAAGTAGGCCGGACCTAGGAGCGCAGCGACGACGTTCCGGCATTGATTGATTCACTGAGACGACTGCCGGAACGGCGCTTCGCTTGATCCGGCCTACTCATAAAGGTCAGTAACCAATGACAGCCGTTTCGACCGAACAGACGATTCGCAGCGTGGTGCAGGAAGTGCTCGCTCAGCTTGGCAAGTCGAATGGAGTCGCGTCAAACAATGGTCACTCGCAAACGGGCGACTGGGGCGTCTTCGACAGCGTCGATGCCGCCGTGTCCGCCGCGAACGCAGCGTTCGAGAAGCTCAAGCAAGCCTCGATGGAAGATCGCGGCAAGGCGATCCAGATCGTCAAGGACATCTGCTTCGATCAGGCCGAAGAACTCGGAGCCGCCGAACTGGCCGAAACGAAGATCGGGCGACTCGACCACAAGATCGAGAAGCTGCAGATCATCCGCAAAGTGCCGGGTATCGAGTTCCTCAAGTGCGACGCACTCAGCGGCGACAACGGACTGACCGTCACCGAGTACGCTCCGTTCGGCGTCATCGGAGCGATCACTCCGGTGACGCACTCGCTGCCGACGCTCGCGTCGAACT
>JAPOLP010000699.1 GCA_029977045.1 Planctomycetota bacterium | reverse complement strand
GCGCGCCGGCTTCGATCAGGCGGCGAGCGACCAGCAGGCTCTGCGGCACTCGCGGAGCACCGTTGCTGTCGATGCGGATGTTCGGATTCCCGGTCCCGTATCGCTCGACGGTGCGTGGGTCTTCTTTGGACAGGTCGAGCGCGTCGGCGAGTTTCGACGACGTCAGCAGGCCCATCGCCTGCTCGGTAAACATGTCGATCCCGCGCATCATGCTGCTGGTGTCGACGTCGCGGCGGAATCTGTCGACGCTCTTCAGCAGCGACTGCCGGTCACCCAGACGCTCGATCGTGATCCCGTTCAGGACCATGTCGTCCTTCGTCGGCCCCATCGGACGGAATGGCGAATACGGGGCACCCAGAAATCCCGGACCAGGTTCGTTATACGGGCCGTGAGTGCACTCGTAGCACAGGCTGACGAACGGCGGAGTCGTGGGGCTCGACGCGCCCTGAACTTTGCCGACGACCGATCCGAACTGAGGCCAGCCGCCACTGGGAGCGGGCTTGCGCGGGTTGTGCCCGTTGAAAACCTGAATGGCGTCGTGGCCGGCCTGCGAACCGACGATCGAACGGATCGGGACCAGGCGGTCGGCCATCTGGGCGAGCTTCGGAAAGGCCTCACAGATCTCCATCCCCGGCACGGTCGTCTCGATCGGTCTCCACGGACCGGCAATCTCTTTTGGAGCGTTCGGCTTCAAATCGAACATGTCCTGATGCGGAGGTCCTCCGACGAGGTAGATCATTATCACGGACTTGTTCGAGCTGCCCTGACCCTGGGCCGCTTCCGCCCGCAGCAGGCCGGGCAGCGTCAGCCCAGCGCCCCCGAGTGCTCCGATCTGCAGAAAGTTTCGTCGCGAGATTTGATCGCAGAAATCAGAGCCTTTTTCGCGGCGGCCAGTGACTGTCAGCATGGATGAAGCCTCGGATCTCAAAGAATGTGCGGTGCGGAATCCGGCGACCGCTGAATTGAAGCGGACAACCTATCAGCAATTCCTGATCGAGTGCAGGCCAGATCGTGGTTCAGTCCGAGTTCTGAAGTTTTGGTCACGCGGGTTGCTGATCCAGGAACGTCAGCGTGAAGCGGCGATGTGGCAGAGACTCCGGCAGCGGAACAGGCGACGCGATGAGAAATGTCGACTCGGCCAGGGACGCTACCGCAGCAACGACGTGATCGATGCCGACAGGATCGAGGTCAGCGAAGGGCTCATCGAGCAGCAGCAGCGTCGGCTGGAGAATGCAGGCCCGGGCGACGGCGACGCGCCGGACTTCGCCACCAGAGAGCGTCCCGGCATCGCGGTCAGCAAAGCCGTCCAGACCAAGTCGACGCAACCAGTCGAGAGCCATAGTTCTCTGGTCTGATCGAGAGACGCCATGTGCGGAGAGGCCATAGGTCACATTGCTGAACACTGAGCCGCGAAACAGACGAGGCGACTGATGCACGAAGACGCGGTCTCGCGACGACGTATCTGCACTGCAATGGCCACTGAACGACTTCTCGAAGCCCGCCAGCACTCGCAGCAGCGTCGTCTTGCCGCAGCCGTTAGGGCCGACAATTCCGACTCGCTCGCCACGTTGAATCGAGAGTTCGTCTACGTGACAGATTCTGCGACCGTCACGCCGAACGTCGAGGTTCCGGATGCTGATGAGGGCGGACTCTGCTTGAGTGGTCATGTCACCTCTCGCTCGGCGTTGCGATTCAGCCACGCGGTGCCGGCAGTGATCAGCAGAGCGATCAGCAGGAGAATCAGGCACATCGCTATGCCGCGAGCAAACTCCCCACGGGACGTTTCCAGAGCGGTGGCGGTCGTCAGCGTTCGAGTTCGACCTGGCAGATTGCCGCCGACCATCATCGCGATCCCGAGTTCCGTGAAGCAGCGTGAAAACGCGGTGAGGACCGCGAGGACGATCGCGAGCCGCGTCTCGTTGAGGTAAGTGAGGCCGCGTTTCAGCGTTCCGGCTCCGAGCGTCAGAGCGGTCTCAGCGATTCTCGCGTCCAATCGGGAGATCGCTGCGTGCGTCAGCGTGACGATGATTGGCAACGCCAGACAGAACTCGCCGACGATGATCGCACTGTTTGTGTAGAGCAGTTCCAGGCTGCCGAGCGGCCCACGACGCGAAAGCATAGCAAAGCACACCAGTCCGATCAGTACCGTTGGGACGGACATGCCGACTCGGGCCAGCAGGACGATCAGTCGCCGCCCGGGAATTGCCTTGCGGGCCAGCAGCAGACCGCCGCTGATGCCGAGTAGCGATGCCAGTCCAACTGCGACTGCAGACACCCACACGCTGCGAATTGCCGCGTCAAGCACGGCTGGATCCGCTGCCCGGAGCAACGACACCGCATCCCTGAGTCCTTCGCGAATCACTCGGCGGACTCCGCTGACAACCGGTCGGGATGAAACAGCGACTGCCCGTTGACCTGGTAGCCGGCGATGAGTCGCTGTGCCTCTTCGGAAATCAGAAAGTCGGCAAACGCGTTTGCGAGGCTGGTGTTGATCTCGGCGTGACGTTCCGGATTGACGACCATCACGGCGTACGGATTCCGCAACTGATCGTCCCCCTCGACAACGGGCTTCAGTCGGAAATCGTCGCGACGCTTCAGCCAGGTGCCGTCATCCGTCAGAGCGTAGGCGTTCTTTTCGTCGGCGATCACCAGTGTAGGCCCCATTCCCTGGCCGGCCTCAAGGTAGCCGTCCCACTCAGGACGTTCGCCGCTCAATTTCCAGATTGCGAGTTCCTTTTTGTGAGTGCCGCTGTCGTCGCCTCGGGAAACGAACACCTGTCCGGCAGCGGCGATCTTCTGCAGGGCCTTCTCGGCGGGCAGTCCCGAGACACCTGCCGGATCATCCTGTGGCCCGACGATGATGAAGAAGTTGTACATGACCGGCTCGGGCCTAAGGCCGTGTCCCGCCCGCCGGAAGGCTTCCTCTGCCGCGCGAGCGTGAACGAGAACCGCGTCGACATCGCCGCTCTCGCCGAGCTTCAACGCGGCTCCGGTCCCGACCGCGATGACGTCGACACGGCAATGATGTCTGGACTCAAACACCGGTAGCAGGACGTCAAATAGTCCGGAGTCGCGAGTGCTGGTCGTTGACGCGAGCCGCAGGACACCGGCTGGCAGCTTACCGTCAGACGACGATGCCGTCGCCGCTCGCTCTGAGAGGGCCTCAGGGGGCGACGTCGACGATTGATCGCGGCAGCCTGAAACAGCCAGCAGGGCGATGAGAGCCAGAGAGAAGTGCGTCCATGTCTGGAAGGAACGCAGTGCGAACATGTGGAAGTGTGCTCCGGCAGCAGGCAGTAAGAATCCGAACGGCGTTGGGTAAGGCACTCAAATACCTACCGTGGAAAGAGTGCCGGGTTCGAGCTGCGTTCGCAATCAACAGTTGCCGTCGGATTAGACATCGCTGATCTTCGCAGTAATGCGTCGTCGCACCGGTTGAGCGGCGAAAATCACGTCCTTAACATCCTGCTCCTTTGGACATATCCGGCAGACGTCGTGGTCGATGAGCATCGTGTCCGACCGGTTGGCGTTCTTTGCTGTTTTCAAGAGTTGACTTTCAGAAGGAACAGACGTGACCACCGAAACCGCTCCGCAGGAATTAACCTTCCAGGCTGAGATCGCACAGTTGCTGCACCTGCTGTCGCACTCGCTGTATCAGAACCGCGAGATCGCGATCCGCGAACTTGTTTCCAACGCGTCCGACGCACTCGACAAGTACCGCCACGTCTCGCTGACGCAGGGCAGTCCAGCCGGCGACGGCGAGCTGGGGATCGGGATCGAACCCGATGAAGAGAATCGCGTGCTCACGATCCGCGACAACGGAATCGGCATGACGCACGACGAGCTGATTCAGAACCTCGGCACAATCGCCCACAGCGGGTCGCTGGACTACCTGAAGAAGCTCGGTGAGGCCCAGAAGAACGACGTCTCGCTGATCGGCCAGTTCG
>JAPOLP010000038.1 GCA_029977045.1 Planctomycetota bacterium | reverse complement strand
TTCGCTGACCAACCGGATGAACGTCGTCACGCTGCTGGCGAGCCGCGGCACGAAGCTGCAGCCGGTTGTGTGCGAGCGGACTGACCCTCGACACAGTCTGATGGGCCGCTTGTGGAGCTGGTTGCGGGACCGGACTTATCAGCGAGCACGAGCGATCGTCGTGCAGACTGCGGCGGTTCGTGATCTCTTGCTGCCGATTGCGGGAACAGCTTCCGTCGAGGTGATCCCCAACTGCGTCTGGCCGGCGGAAGAGGGAAGCGTTCCGGGAGAACTCGAATTGCCGCCTGATCACCGCTGGATCGCAGCGGTCGGCCGATTCGACGAGCAGAAGGGCCTTGATCTGCTGCTCGACGCGTTTGACCTGATTGCGGATAAGCATCCGAACTGGAATCTTGTTTTTGTCGGCGATGGTCCGTTGAGGAGCGAATACGAGTCCCGAATCGAGGCAGGCAAGCTGACCGACCGCGTACTTCTGGCCGGGTGGGTTGAGAGTCCCTGGCAGTTATTGGAGAAACAGGCGGACGTATTCGCGCTTCCATCGAGGTGCGAAGGATTTCCGAATGCCTTGCTGGAAGCGATGGCTGCTGGGTTGTGCCCCGTCGCGTTTGACTGCCAGAGCGGGCCGGCTGAGATCATCCGTCATGAAATGGATGGTTTGCTCGTTCCGAACCGCGTTGTTGCGGAGTTCGCAGAATCACTGAGCCGCGTCATGAGCGACGATGCGTTTCGACAGCGTCTTGCCGACGAAGCTCTGGCAGTGCGAACGCGGTTCAGTGCCGAACGCTACTTCGAGCAGTGGAATTCGTTGCTGGGAATCAACTGAGTGTCGCGTTGATGCATATCAGGGTTCAGGAGATGTGCTCGCTGTTGCCGCGACGATCCTCTATGTATGTGCTCGCCGTCGGCTGGTTGCTGGCGGAGAAGTCCCGACAGAAGAGGACCAGACCGTCGTGCCGGAAACCGAGATCGTTATCCTGATCTCCGTGATCGCTTTTGCGGCGACGCTCGTGCGGTCGACGCTGGGATTCGGGGACGCGCTCATTTCAATGCCGCTGCTGGCGTTCGTACTCCCGTTGAGAGTTGCCGCTCCGTATATCGCGGCCTTGTCCGTATTCAACGCCATCGTGATTCTGGTTCAGGAGTGGCGGCATATCAGCTTTCGCGAAACCGGGCCACTGATTGCGGCTTCGCTGTGCGGAATTCCCTTTGGAGTCTGGCTGCTGCGCGACGGGGACCCGCGGCTGGTCACCGGTCTGCTGGCAGTTCTCGTGCTCAGCTTCTCAAGCTGGAATCTGTGGAAGCCGGAGTCGCTGCGGCTCGAAACCGACCGCTCCGCACCGCTGTTCGGACTGATTTCGGGAGTGCTGGGGGGAGCGTACAACACTGCCGGGCCAACGCTGGTTATCTTCGCCACTCTGCGCAGGTGGCCGGTCGAACGATTTCGAGCCAACCTGCAGAGTTACTTCATCGTCGGCGGAACCGTCGTCTTTCTCTCGCACATCTGGCACGGGCATGTGACGGTGCCGGTCCTGAAGCTGTTTGCGATCTGCGTTCCGCTGACGATTCTGTCGGCTGCCATCGGGCGTCGGATCACGCGTTCAATCCCAACAGCCCGATTCACTCGCTATGTTCACGTTGGACTGCTGCTGATCGGGCTCGTCCTGCTGGGACGCACGCTTGCTCCAGGTTCCGACGACGATGATCCGGCAGAGACGCAAAGTTCGCCGAGTACAGTTTCTGATGATTCGGGCCATCAGACGCAGTGAGTGAGATCTGCAATGGCAAAGCCCGCCCCGCAACCAATCCGTCCTGACGCTCTGCCGGAACTTGCACTCGGCGTCATCGAGCGGGATCGCTTCCCGCATCTGGCGACAATCGATGGTGATCAGCCTCGGCTGCGACCGGTGTCTCCGGTGAAGACCGACGGTTTTACGGTCTACATCGCCAATCTGCGCAGCTATCACAAGACGGTGGAGATCGAGGCGAATCCGAAGGTCGAACTCGCCTACCTTGACGGACAGCACGATCAGGTACGGATCACGGGAGTGGCGGAAGTCGTCACAGACGGGGCGACGCTGCAGGACATCTGGGACAGCAATCCATTGCTGCGGTCGTACTTGGGATCGATCGACAACTCCGAGCTGATTGTCTACCGCGTCGTGCCGATTCGAGTCCGCTTCATGCGGGAATGGGCTCTCGAATATCACGACGTCCCGGTCGGTTGAGTGATCAGCGGTGAACGTGCCGGTTTGCTGTCGGCAGTAGAGCCCGATCGATACAGTGACCGGTCTCGGAAAAGCTTCTTCCATCTCTCGATAAGGATCTCGCCATGTCTTCTGGTTTTGATTTTCAGTTCAGCCGTCGGCGTTTCCTCGGAACCTGTGCCGCAGCTGGTGCGGCAACGCTGCTGCCTGTCACCACCCTGCAGGCAGCCGATCCGTACGCCGGTTTCAAGATGGGCATCCAGAGTTACTCGCTGCGAGGCTTCGACGCCGTCACCGCGCTCAAGCACACGAAGACGTTGGGTTTGAAGTACTGGGAAGCGTATCCGAAGCACGTCCCGATGGGCACGCTGCCCGAGCACGTCGCGACGCAGAAGAAGATGCTCGATGACGCAGGCGTCAACCTGATGGCCTACGGAGTGCTGGGCTTCGACGAAAACGAGAACAAGGCTCGCGAAGCGTTCGACTTCGCCAAGGCGATGGGCATCAAGTCGCTCAGTGCGAACCCGAAGAAGAGCAAAGGCACATTCGACCTGCTCGACAAGCTATGCGAGGAGTACCAGGTCGCGATCGGCATTCACAATCACGGTCCGGGAGCACTGTACGACAAGATCAGCGACGCCGAAGAGATGGTCAAAGACCGTCACCCGCTAGTCGGGGCCTGTGTCGACACTGGGCATTATCTCCGCAGCGACGAAGACCCCGTCGAAGCCATCGAACGATTCGGTAAGCGGACGTTCGGTGTTCACTTCAAGGACGTCCTGACGATCGAGAAAGACGGCAAGCGTCAGAAGCAGTTCCGCATTCTCGGCGAAGGCGACCTGAATGTGCTGGGCTGCCTGAAGGCACTGCGGAAGCTCGACTACCAGTACAGCGTCTCGCTCGAATACGAGGAAAACCCAAGCAACCCGCTGTCCGACATCGAGGTCTGCCTCAAGACCGTCCGCGACGCGGCAGCGAAGCTGTAATGTTGTTTGAATTCAGTCACGTAGGCCGGACCGAGTGCCGCGAGTTGTGGCAGCAGAGTGTGGTTTTCAGGTCGCGCGATTGCCGGAACATCGTCGCTTCGCTCCTCGGTCCGGCCTACGTTTCTTTCTCCCGCATTCCATCCATCAGGCCATCCCATGCTGAAGATCAAAGAAAAACTCGCTCGCAACGAACTGGTCCGGATGATCGGCGTCGGGCGGTTGATGCATCACAACTTCATTCAGATCCTCGGCATTCAGGGCGGCTTTGACGGCGTCTGGTTTGATCATGAGCACGTCGGGTTCGGCACCGAGCAGCTTGAGATTGCAACGCTGGCAGCCCGTAGCGTTGGACTCGAAAACTTCGTTCGCATCGCCCCGACCGATTACGCACTGGTGACGCGCAGTATCGAAGCAGGCGGCGGCGGCATCATGGCCGCTCAGGTCTTTTCCGCAGAACAGACCGAAGAGATCGTCCGCTGGGCAAAGTTCGCTCCGCGCGGGAACCGTGGTCTGAACGTCGGCGGCGTCGACGGTCGGTTCGCCTCGACGCCCGCAAAGGAGTTCTGCGAGAAGTCGAACGAAAACACCTTCGTCGCCATTCAGATCGAGACGAAGCAGTCGGTTGACGAAGTCTTCGACATTGCCGCGATCGACGGCGTCGATCATCTGTTCGTGGGCCCGGCCGATCTCAGTCAGAGCCTGGGCGTGACCGGCGAGTTCTTCCATCCGGACTGTATCGCCGCCATCGATCGGGTTTCTGAAGCGTGCCGCCAGCACGGTAAGTCCTGGGGCGCAGTGACGGTCAGCCCCGAGCACGCCGACATGCTCTATGAAAAAGGCTGTCGCCTGCTTTCGCCGACCAGCGACTCCAAAGTCGTCAATTCCGGCATTGCTGCCGTCAAGCAGCAGTTCGGCAAGTTGTTTGGCACTTAGCACGAGCGACCGGAAAGACGCCCGGACACCGCGATGGCGAAGCTCTACTTCTACTACTCAGCCATGAACGCTGGCAAATCGACGGTGCTGCTGCAGTCCGGGCACAATTACCGCGAACGCGGAATGAATCCGCTGCTGCTGACTCCGGAGCTTGACGATCGGTTTGAAAAGGGACGAGTGACGTCGCGGATTGGTATCGCCGCGGATGCGCAGACGTTTTCTCATGTCGAGAATCTCTGGGAATTGGTCCGCAGTCAGCACGAGCAGCAACCGCTGCATTGCGTGCTTGTCGATGAAGCTCAGTTTCTCTCGCGAGCTCAGGTTCGGCAGTTGACCGACGTGGTCGACAATCTGAACGTTCCGGTCCTCGCGTACGGACTGCGAACCGACTTCCTGGGCAACCTGTTCGAGGGCAGCCAGCACCTGCTGGCCTGGGCCGACAGCATCAGCGAGATCAAGACGATCTGTCATTGCGGGCGAAAGGCGACCATGGTGCTGCGACTCGACTACAACGGGCAGCCCGTCCGTGACGGAGATCAGATCAGAATCGGCGGTAACGAGCGGTACCTGTCGGTCTGTCGGCGACACCACAAGCAGGGCATCACGGATTCAGAACAGAATCAGCTGCCATTTGAGGATGCGCCATGACGGCTGACGCGGAAGTTCTGGCCAAACGTGATCGCCTGCTCGACGCGCTTCGAGACTGTGGGCGCGTTGCCGTCGCATTTTCCGCCGGAGTCGACAGCACGGTTGTCGCGAAAGCCGCTCAGTTGGCGTGCGGTGACAAAGCCGTCGCCGTCACGGCGGAGAGTCCGAGTCTGGCTTCCGGAGAACTGGGCCAGGCGATCGAACTGGCAAGGCAGATCGGGATCAGGCATCGGGTCCTGCAGACGAGTGAGTTTCTGGACGACGACTATCTCGCGAATCCGGCGAACCGCTGTTACTTCTGCAAGACCGAGCTGTATTCGCTGTTAACTCGGATGCTGTCCGAGTTGGGCGTCGACGTCATCGTCAACGGAGCGAACCTCGACGACCGCGGCGATCACCGACCGGGGATGCAGGCTGCGGCGGAGCACTCGGTGCGCAGCCCACTGATCGAAGCCGAGCTTACGAAGGCCGACGTGCGCGAACTGGCTCGACACTGGGACCTGCCGATCTGGGACAAGCCGGCGATGCCGTGCCTGTCGAGCCGCATCGCTTACGGAGTTGCCGTCACGCCGGAACGAGTTCGCCGGATCGACGCGGCCGAGCAGTTTCTCGCGAACGAACTTGGTACGCGCGAACTGCGGGTACGGCTGGAATCCGGCGAGCTGGCCCGGATTGAAGTACCGCTCGATCTGCTGCCGCGACTGCTCGAACCGGAACTGCGACAGCGAACGGTGGTCGAACTCGAACGGCAGGGTTTCCGTTGCGTGACGATTGATCTCGCCGGCTTCCGCTCTGGGAGTCTGAACGCGTTGCTGCCCGTCGAATCGCTGTCGATACCGGGTTAATCACGGTGCCCGATTCGTCGACACGGCGTCTCCCCTGGGTTACCTGGTAAAATGGGAAGACTTTGCGGGTTATGTCGATTGTTCTGGATCGGCTGACCGGGACTCGTCGATGACGAATCTGGTGGGCACCGTCGTGCTCGCGCTGCCTGCACGCTGCCGGCAGGTCGGATTTTGCCTCTGGACGGTGTCCTGTGATCTCTGCTGACGCGGCACTCGAACTGGCTTCTCGCAGCCAGCGCATAATCACGGTGATGATTGTGCTGCTGTGTGCCGTCGGTTGTCATTCGGGAGCTTTGCGGAATGGTCGTCCCAGCGTTTCCGATCACGTTGCCGGTCGATTTGGAGTTGCCATTGGCGAACAGGAGTCGTCAGGTGAGCCGCTGCTTCCGCCGGGTGTCGATTTGGAAGATGGCGTCAGCGAGGACGAAGCGGTCCAGACGGCGCTGTGGAACAACGCAGCCTATCAGGAACTCCTGGCTCAGCTTGGCTTCACCGACGCACAGCTTCTGAACGCCGGACTGATCAGCGATCCGCAGTTCATGCTGTATCTGCCGATCGGCCCGAAAGTCATCGAGACGTTTGGCTATCAGGCCGTCGACGCGCTCTGGCTGCAGCCGATCCGGGTTCGAGCCGCGGAACTTGATCTCGATCAGGTGACCGAGTCGATGGTGCAGAACGGCCTGAACGTGATCCGCGATGCGCGGCAGGCTCATGCGGAACTCGTTCGAGCCACTCAGGCGGAAAAAGTCAGTCGCGAAGCCGCGGAACTGCAGCGGGCAATCGCCGATCTGGCTGCGAAGCGTCTGGCTGCCGGCGACATCAGCGAGCTGGAAGTCACGACCTCCGAGGTCGCCGCCCTGCAGGCTGAGGCCGCCGCAAAGCGGGCGGTTCACGATGCTGAGATTGCTCGTGGCCAGTTGCGAACGCTGCTGGGCCTGACTCTGACCAGCGACGCTGTCGAAGCCGCAGCTGAGGCTGCGGAAATCGCTTCTCTTTCGTTGTCGGAATCGAGCGAGTCCGGGCTGCTGAATCTCGCCCTGGCGGGGCGTCCGGATCTGCGGGCCGCAGAAATTGGAATCGAGTCCGCTCAGGAGCGGCTGAACCTGGCCCGGCATCAGTTCATGAATCTCGACGCGGTCTAAAACGGAAAGCCAGTTGGCAATCACGGGTTTCTGTCAGCTCCCGGCTTGAGATTCACGCTGCCGGTCTTCAACGGAAATCGAGGCGGCATCGCGATCGCCGACGCTCAGCTTCAGCAGGCGAATCGCCAGTTCGTCACCGTGCGGGACCGGATCACGCTCGAAGTCAGAACTGCCCGCACCCAGTACCTGCAGGCCCGCGAAAATCTGCAGGCCCTGCGGACCGAAATTCTGCCGGTGCTGCATGAAGCGGAGACGCTCGCCCGGCGGAACTACGAAAACGGCGGTGCTCCGTACTTCCTCGTGCTGCAGACGACCAGCCAGTATCTCGACGCACGAATGCGCGAACTGCAACTCGAAGCTGATCTGCGGCGCGCCATCGCGGAACTCGACCGCAGCGTCGGGCACCGGGTTTCTCAGTCAGTCAAGTCGACCGAGTTGCCTCAGGTACCGGCGGTTGAGCCTGCAACCGCAGATAACCCGTCTGAAAAATCCGGCGGCGCAACGGCCGTCTGGCAATTGAAGAGAACGCCACTAAAACAGGACGCGCCGCAGCCTCTGCCGTTGCCTGCGGGCGATGATCGCACGATCGCTCGGATCCCGCTCGACATCACCGTCGACAAATCCGGGCGAGTGTCAGCGGTCACGCCGTCGTCTCACACGATGGCCGACGAGACAGAGGCTGACGGATCGCGAGCGAGCCGGAAGAAGTGGCGGCGGCGTCAGAAACAGGATGACAACAGAGATCAGCGGGAACGGAAGCTGAACGCGGACACGAGCCGCTCAGAGAAGTCAAAGCAGGATGCCGAGCATGTGCAGGTCACGATTGATATTCGGCTTGATCCTCGTCTGGTGCCTGCCGGGGTGCCGACCGCAGAAGGCGGACTCCGGGACGAAGACAGCACCAGCGAAGATTGAGCACGCCGACGAGAGCCAGATCTATCGCGTCGTCCTGACGCCTGAAGCCGAAACGCGGCTGCAGATCAGCACGGTTGCAGTAGAACTGAAGTCGGTACCGCGCACTCGGACGGTTGGCGGAGTCGTCGCCATCCCCGATGGAGCAAGCGTCTTCGTGACGGCTCCTGTCGCGGGCACGCTGCAGCCGGCGGATTCGACGAAGCCGCTCGCGGGCCAGCAGGTCGCCGCCGGTCAAGCAGTGTTTCAACTGACTCCGCTGCTGGCTCCCGAACGGGAAGTCCCGTCCGCTGCCGAACGAGTCGCGATGGCGAACGCGAAGGCCTCGCTGATCTCGTCGCAGATCACTGCCGACGGAGACGTCCAGCAGGCGAAGGCTCAGGTCGAAGCCGCGAAGATCGCACTCGATCGCGCGAAACGGTTGCTCGCCGAGAAAGCCGGTAGCGCCCGGGACGTCGATGATGCTCAGGCCCGACTGGATATCGCCGCGAAGGGGCTCGAAGCCGCTGCGGCCCGCAAGCAGATGCTCGACAAGCTGACGCTCGAAGCGGAAGGTGGCCAGGTCACGAACATCCCCGTTCACGCGCCGCAGAACGGCATTCTGCGGACGGTGTCGTCGTCGATCGGCCAGACCGTCAGCCTCGCCGCTCCGTTGTTCGAGGTCGTGCGTCTCGATCCGCTGTGGGTCCGCGTCCCCGTTTACCCCGGCCAGCGAGACCAGTTCTCCCCGGAGAAAGCAGCGATCGTTCGACGCCTCGGAAACGAGACAGACGACATCACCGTTCGCCCGGTCGCAGCGCCACCGAGTGCCGACCCACTCGCCGCAACGATCGACCTGTTCTACGAACTCCCGAACGGCGACGGCGTCTTCCGCCCCGGTGAACGAGTCGAAGTTGTCCTGCCTGTTGCCGGTGAAACCGAATCGCTGGTCATCCCGCGAGCCGCCGTACTGTACGACATCCACGGCATCGCGTGGGTCTACGTGAACTCCGCCGAGCACACCTTCGAGCGCCACCGGGTCGAGCTTCGCTTCACCACAACCGACGCCGCCATCCTGAACCGAGGCCCGCAACCTGGCACACCCGTCGTCGTCGACGGCGTCGCGGAACTGTTCGGAACCGAATTCGGAGCTGGGAAGTAGTGAGTCCAGAGTCGAGGGTCCAGAGTCCAGAGCTGGAAGGCAGTCGAGAGACGAGAGGGGCACGGACGTGTTTCGGTTTGAGAAACTTGATGTCTGGCAGAAGGCGATCGTGTTTGCTGACACCGTCTACTCGGCCACTCGTGCATTTCCGAGCGACGAGCGGTTTGGCCTGACGAATCAGATGCGTCGAGCCAGCGTGTCAGTCTCGTCAAACATTGCAGAAGGAAGCGGACGTTCGACGAACCCGGATTTCGCTCGCTTCGTGGAGATCGCCTATGCGTCAGTCATGGAAGTCGTTTCGCAAAGTCACATCGCACACCGCCAGCAGTTTCTCGATGACGAATCATTCGACTCGCTCATCACTCAGGCAGACGAACTCGCCCGAATGCTGAGCGGCCTCCGCAACTCATTGAGGTCTTCCCAATGAGGCGTCTCTGGACTCTGGTCTCTCGACTCTGGACTCCCCTCCCATGAACTGGCTTGTTTCGACAGCTTTGCGGTTTCGGACGCTGGTCGTTGCTGCGGCGATTACGTTGATCGTCGTTGGTGTTCGCACCGCGGACGATGTGCCGCTCGACGTGTTTCCGGAGTTCGCTCCGCCGAAGGTCGAGATTCAGACGGAAGCTCCGGGGCTGTCGACGGAAGAGGTCGAGGCACTCGTCACGGTGCCGATCGAGAACTCGCTCAACGGCATCCCGTTTCTTGACCATGTGAAGTCGAAGTCCGTGCTGGGGCTGTCGTCCGTCACGCTGTTCTTTCAGCGCGGATCGGACCTGATCACGGCTCGCAATCTCGTGAACGAGCGGCTGGCTCAGACAGCGACGCGGCTGCCGCGAGTGGTCAATCCGCCGGTGATACTGCCGCCGCTGTCGTCGCTCAGTCGGGCAATGAAGATCGGACTGTCGTCAGAAACGCTGTCACAGATGGAGTTGACGGTCCTCTCGAAATGGACGATCCGGCCGCGGCTGATGGCGGTGCCCGGAGTCGCCAACGTCGCCATCTGGGGCGACTACGACCGGCAGTTTCAGGTGCTCGTTGATCCGGATCGGCTGCGGGCTCACGGAGTGACGCTCGACGTCGTCATGCGGGCAGTCGGCAGTTCGGTCGAGCCAATCTCCGGCGGCTTTATCGACACGCCGAACCAGCGGCTGGCGATTCGGCATACGGCTTCGGTGCAGACTGAGGACGACCTGCGGAACACTGTCGTCGCGCATCGCAACGGAGCCCCGCTGCTGTTGGGGGACGTTGCCGACGTGCGGATCGGTTCGCCGCCGCCGATCGGTGACGCGATCATCAACGACGTGCCCGGCATCCTGCTGATTGTCGAAAAGCAGCCGTGGGCGAACACGCTCGAAGTAACTCGCGGCGTCGAAGAAGCACTCGAACAGCTTGCTCCCGGCCTGCCCGGCGTCGATGTCGACTCGAAGATTTTCCGGCCGGCGACGTTTATCGAACGTGCCCTCGACAACCTGACGCATTCGCTGGTCATCGGCTGCGTGCTGGTGATCGTCGTGCTGGCGCTGTTTCTGTTTGACTGGCGAGCCGCCGTGATCAGCTCGCTGGCGATCCCGCTCTCGCTCGTCGCCGCGGTACTCGTGCTGTACTACCGGGGCGGAACGATTAACACGATGGTCCTCGCCGGGCTGATCATCGCTCTGGGCGAGGTCGTCGACGACGCGATCATCGACGTCGAAAACATCCTGCGGCGTCTGCGGCTGAACCACGAAGCCGGGCATCCGAAGTCCGCGTTTCAAGTCGTGCTGGACGCGTCGCTCGAAGTCCGCAGCGCCGTTGTTTACGCAACACTGATTGTCGTGCTGACGCTGGTGCCAGTGTTCTTCCTCGATGGTCTGGCGGGCTCGTTCTTCCAGCCGCTGGCAGCGTCGTACATCCTCGCGATCCTGGCCTCGCTGGGAGTCGCGCTGACGATCACGCCGGCGCTGTCACTGATTCTGCTGCCGAGAACCGCTGACCGCGAGCTTCGCGATTCGCCGCTGACCACGGTGCTCAAGAGAGCGTATGCGTCGATTCTGCCGCCACTGATCCGGTATCCGAAGACGATGGTGGTTGGGCTGCTGCTGGTTTTTGGCGGAACAGCCGCGGTCGTTCCGCAGCTCGGCGAGGAGCTGATGCCGAAGTTCAAGGAGACCGACTTCCTGATGCACTGGGTCGAGAGGGCCGGCATCGGTGTCGAGGCAATGAACCGGATCACAATCGCGGCCAGCAAGGAGCTGCGGTCAATCGACGGCGTCAACAATTTCGGTTCGCACATCGGTCGGGCGGAAGTCGCCGACGAGGTGTACGGACCGAATTTCACCGAGCTGTGGATCAGCCTGGACCCGGACGTCGATTACGACACGACGGTTGCCCGCGTGCAGGAAACTGTCGACGGCTACCCCGGCCTGCGGCGTGACCTGCTGACGTATCTGGCTGAACGTGTCAAAGAGGTGCTGAGCGGATCGAGTGGTGCCATCGTCGTCCGGATTTTTGGACCGAATCTCGAAGGCCTGCGATCGGCAGCCGACGACGTGGCGGGGGTCATGGGCGACGTCGACGGCGTGACGAATCTGACGATCGAGCAGCAGACGTTGATTCCGCAGATCGTCGTCGAGTTCAAGCCCGAAGCTGCCGCGCAGTTCGGCCTGACCGCTGGCGACGTCCGCCGCGCAACGACGACGCTGATCCGCGGAACTCAGGTTGGCGAGATCTTCGAAGACCAGAAAGTCTTTCGAGTGATGGTCTGGGGTGCCGAGTCCGTTCGCCGGGATGTCGACGTGATCCGCGAGCTGATGATCGACACTCCGTCCGGCGGGCAGGTGCCGCTCGGCGAAGTCGCAGACATCTCGATTCAGCCCGCTGCGAACGCGATTCAGCGAGAAGGCGCGTCACGAAAGCTCGACGTCACCTGCAACGTCTCGGGCCGCGACCTCGGCAGCGTCGCTCAGGAAATCGAACGGCGAGTGCTCGCCAACGTGAAGTTTCCCGAAGGCTATCACCCAGAGTTTCTCGGCGAATACGCGGAAGCGCAGGCATCGCGACGCCGACTGCTGGGCCTGACTGTCTTCTCGCTGCTGGGCATCCTGCTGCTGCTGCAGTCGGACTTCGGCTCGATGCGTCTGGTCCTGCTGATCTTCCTGACGCTGCCGTTCGCCCTCGTTGGCGGCATCGCTGGAGCGTTTGCGTGTGGCGGAGTGGTCTCGCTGGGATCGCTGATCGGCTTTGTGACGGTGCTCGGAGTCGCTGCCCGCAATGGCATCATGCTCGTTGACCACTACCGTCATCTGCAGAACGAGGAAGGCGTTGAGTTTGGTCCGGAACTCGTCATCCGCGGTGCCGCCGAACGCCTCGCTCCGATTCTGATGACCGCTCTCACAACAGGCCTTGCTCTCGTGCCTCTGGTCGTGACCGGCAACAAGCCCGGCCAGGAAATCGAGTACCCGATGGCCTTCGTGATCCTCGGCGGCCTGGTAACGTCAACCCTGCTCAACCTGCTTGTCCTGCCGGCGCTGTATGCGAGATTCGGCAGAGTTGCCGTGTCGCGATCCGATCGCGCGTCAGAGTTGGAGTAATCACCGGGGCTGCGATCGAAGTCCCGGTCGATCTCAGCTAGCCGAACAGTTCCATGATGGGATGCCCGGTTGTTAGCGATCTTGAGATTCCGCTGGCGTCCAGCGGATCGTTGATCGGGATTCCGAGAGCGTGGTAGATCGTGGCGGCGAGTTCTTCGGGGCGGACCGGTTTGTCGGTCGGGTACTCGCCCAGGCGGTTCGTCTTGCCGTACACGTTGCCGCCCTTGATACCGGCTCCAGCGATGATCGACGAGAAGCAACGTGGCCAGTGCTGGCGGCCCGGGGGATCCTGCTTCAGGACGTAGGGCGTGCGACCGAACTCGCCTGTGACGACGACCAGAGTGTCATCGAGCATTCCTCGATCCTTGAGATCGGAGAGCAGCGCGGCCACGGCCTGGTCGAGTCGCGGCAGGCAGAAGCCCATGCCGTACGAGCCGTTGCCGAAGGCGTTACCCATGCCCATGTTTCCGCCGTGCATGTCCCAACTACTGCTTGGTGGTCCCTGCTTGTCGTACTCGGCCTGTCCGGCCCAGCCGTTGACAGTGACGAAGCGGACGCCAGATTCGACCATACGCCGCGCGAGCAGCAGGTTCTGGCCGAGCGGGTGCATTCCGTATTTCTCGCGAACTTCAACCGGTTCACGCTCCATCTCGAACGCCTGCCGGCCTTCTGACCTCGTCATCGCGTCATAGGTCTTCTCGCGGAGATTGGACCAGTCCTTCACTTTCTGATCGCGGTCGAGTCGGCGCGACTCAAGACCGCCAAGCAGTGTCTTTCGCTGGCCGAAGCGTTCTTCGTCGTACGAGTTGTAAATCTCCGGCGGCTTGAAACCGGGCATCGCCGGATGGTTGTCCGCTGCGCCAACAAACAGCGGGGCGTACGCCGAACCGAGATAGCCGCCAATGCCGATGTTGGGTGCGCAGAAGACCGGCGGTCCGACGCATTTGATGAGCCACGCATTCGAGACGAAGTTGCGCGTGCTTGGCTTGTGTTTGGCGACGAACGAGCCGAGGTAGGGGTGCTCGTCAGGAACGCCCTGCTGCACTCGCTTTTCAGACTGGCCGCTGAGCAGGTTGTGCATCGCGTCAAAGTGGTTGCTGATCGCTCCGGGATGCGACATCGAGTTAATCAGCGTGAAGTGGTCGGTCAGCTTGGCCAGCTCCGTGTGCATCTCATTGATGCGCATCCCCGGCACTTTGGTATCGATCGGCTCATAAGGGCCGCGGTAATCGAGCGGCGCATCGGGCTTCATATCCCACGTATCAACGTGGCTTGGTCCTCCGCAAAGCAGGATGAAGATACAGGACTTGTCGGAAGCGACGGCGTTGCCAGACTCGTCAACCGCGTCGCTGCCCATCACTGAACCCGGCATCCCGAGACTCAGCGTCCCGAGTCCGCTCGCAATCAAAGCCTGCCGCCGGTTCATCTGCAAATCACTCATCACACTGCTCCTGTGCTCGAAAAGCCGCCCTGGCCGTGCAGAAAACCATCCGCGTTCGGATGCGAAATCGTCCGGAGCATTGGCTCCGTGAGATCGCGGCGTGCATCAGCCTTCGCATCGACGCCTGCAGATGGACTGCGGTGGCTGGCAGACTACCGAACGGCAGCGACGTTCGCGATTTCAATCGCGCTGATTTGGCGAAAGTCACCCGCACGCCGGGAGCTTTCGACGCAGAAAGCTCTGACAGCACTGGCGCTGGCCGGTGGAAACGGGCAGCTCAATCAGCAGTAGCTGCCGTCGCTGTACTTGCGGAAATGCGTTGCCAGAGCGCCGGCTTCGTGTCGCGCAGAATCTCGCTGATGGCCTGACGGTCGGCTTTGGTCAGGTGAGCGAAGTCCTCGGACTCGTCCTTGCCGGAGAGGATGTCGGCCATGCGGATTTCGACGTACGAGCGGACGGCGACAGGCAGCACATCGAAAGCTTCCGAGTAGATCAGGTAGCTGAGTGGGTAGCGGAACATTCGCGTCTGGAGATCGAAGTCGCGGAGCGAGCGGCCCTGCGTATCGCGCGGGCCGAGGTTCTGGAAGTCCTCGACGAACTTCGACGTGCCTTGAACGGGCGACTTGAGCGCGTATTCGTCGCAGTAGAACAGGTAGGCCAGCAGACGGTCGCCTTCAGACGTGATGCGTCGCTCGGTGACGTCGCTGCGGAAGTCGGCTTCGCGGTCGAGAGCGGCGTTCATTACCGAGTCGTAGTGCAGAGCCCGCCGCGTTTCATATGACGCTCGCGTAAGCACGTTGTGCATCTGCGACTGGTACTCAAGCAGCATCAGCGAGACGAGGTCGCTGCCCGGTTCGAGATACGGCTGCGTACGAATCAGGCTGTCAAGGCTCGACAGGTTGGCACCGGGTTCCGGGTCGATCGGATCGTCTTTGGTGTCGTCGGCGATGGCGTTACCACGATGCCGCATCGCGCCGTGGTTGCCGGTGACGTACCAGCCGCCAAATCGTTCAGCGAATGGCGTTGTATGGTCGGTCGTCTGAGTTCCCAGGCCGAAGTGCGGCTGCCCGCTTTCCGCCGGGAAGACCGATCGGATCAGCAGGCCAGGTACGCCTTTCGTGCGAGTCGACGCGTGGCAGACCAGGCAGTTACCTTTGTCGCGACGGATGTCCGGCGGCTGATGATCCGACTGTTTGAGCGTGTAGAAGATCGTACCCTGGACCGGGTCGACGGCTGCGAGTTCAACGACGTCGCCACGCTGCACCCAGCCGACGTAGGTGTCGTCGTTGTAGTAGAGGGCTCGCGGACGATGCGTCGAGATCCTGCTGAGCTGCAGGCTGGTCTTAGAGAACACCAGCGTCTGCGACGAGCGGGGAACTTCCAGCTCCTTGAGCATCGACGGCAGCCAGCCGTGAGTCTCATCCCAGGTAAGCTTGGTCTCGCCATTTTCAATCGCCGTGATCAGCTTTGCGATACGGTCTGTCGTTGGCGTCGTGTGATAGTTGATCGGCTC
>JAPOLP010000760.1 GCA_029977045.1 Planctomycetota bacterium | reverse complement strand
GGGCTTGTCGCCGGGAAGCTCGTCGCAGCGGACCGCAAAGTAGAGGTCATTGCCGATCCACTCGGCCATGAACCGCGTGCCGAAGGTCGGCAGGACGCCGGTCTGAAGTTCTCGCAGGTGGCCGGAAGACGATGTCGGGATGTCGGTCCACGGGCCGTCGTCGAGTTTGCCGTCGACGACGATCTTCCCGCGCTGCTCGACGCCGCTGACGAGCCGCAGTTTCGGCACCGGGCCGCGTTTCTGGGCGAGCTGGCGGGCTTTGCTTCGCAGGCCGTTCAGGTAATTGTCGATGAGCTGCAGCCGCCGCCCGTAAATCGAGTCGGCTTCGGCGGACGACTTTGCGGCGGCGAACAGTTCGAGCGCCCGGTCGGACTTATCGCCGTCCTTCTCCATGTCACGCCAGTTCTGCTCGCAGTAGGAGAAGAACTCGGCCATCTGTGGAGCGGCGGTGCCGTAGAACTTCTGCACGTACTCGTCGAACAATGCGCCCGCGTCCTGATCTTTCCCGCCCCAGTACATGCGGGCGGTGAAGTAGGCGAGGAAGTGGTTGTAGCCGACGGCGTTCTCCTTGAAGTCCATCGTGAACCAGATGTCCTCGCCGCGTGACTGCCCCTTAGTTTCGTTGATGCTCTCGCCGAGCGTGTGCGGCATGTACGCCGGCAGGTAGAAGCCGCGGCCAGTGAAGGGGTAGTTCTCGAAGATCTCGACGGGGTTGTCCGTCTTCTTCTGCCATTCGGCTCGCAGCCGGCGCAGGTCATCGCGGTCCTCAGCGGTTGGTCGGCGTCCCCCGACGATGATCACCTGGACGTTCGGTTCCAGCTTGTCGAGGTTTGACGGCGGTTCGGTGTAGATACCGTACGCGCAGTTCGAGATCTTTTTATTGGGATGCGTTTTGCCGACTTCCTTCGCGACGCGGTTGACGAAGTCCCAGACGTAGTTGGACAGCATCCCTCGCGAGCCGAGTTCGGGAGACTCCTTGCCCTGGCATTTCTCGCACTGGCAGATCGCTGTGTAGCCGTCGGGCGGCATGATCGAGACGACGTCCATGTGGAAGTGGTCGAGCTGCACGCGGGCGAACTCGACGGCCTCGCGGAACAGTTCCTCATTCGAGTAGCACAACTGGTTGTTGCTGACGTTCGACTGGTTGTGTCGCTTGCCGCCGTACAGGGCGAACCAGTCGGGGTGATTGGTGAGGGTTCGCTCGTTGTCGGTCATGCCATGCAGGCCGTGAGCCGCCTGGCGACCGTACGGCTGCCGGACTCCCAGCCGAAAGCCCCACATCATCACATCACGTCCGTAGACCGCGGTGCGGAAGTTGAGGATGCGCATCGGGAAGTCCGGACGGACGGTCTCGTCGATTGTCGGCAGTTCGATCGACCCCGACTGCGGAACGATCTCGCCGATCTCGCCCGGCATGTACCAGCGGACGCCGAGGTTTCGCAGAAAGCCGCAGACCGCGTTGAACGAGCCGCGTTCGTCGTAGGTCCAGACGTGAACGTTGCCGTCGGCGTCCGCGATCTGTTCTCTGTCCGTGCCGAACAGCGAGTTCGGGCCGGAGTAGTGCTTGTGGAGCTGGCTGTGCATGTAGCCCCACTGCTTGCCGGTGATCCTGTCCCAGGCGGCCTGCATCTTGCCGCTGGCGATGTCGCTGTTGCTGCGTGGCCACGGCTCAATCGGCGTGAAGTTCGAGTCGTCGCCAATCAGCACGAGCCAGTTCGCACCCGAGACAATGCGGTACGCACCGTCGCTCAAGCCGTCGTAGGTAATGCCGAGCTTTCGCGTGTGAGCGCTCTCGCCGACGTAGATGTGTACCGGCACGCCGGCACCCGGAGCTGTCGCGATATTGAGGGACGCTCCGGAGATCATCTCGACGTAAATCTGCAGCTCGCGAGCGGCCAGACGCTGAGTTCGCGTTGGTTCCTCGGCGATGATAATGTCCGCCTGAGCCTGCCCGTCGCGGACAAGCCACGATTCGGCACGGGCCGTTGCTGCGTCGAGCAGCGGCAGGACAAAGCAGAGCAGGGCGATGAATCGCTGCGTCATGTCAGTTCTCGTCGAGGTCTGGCGGGCAGGAAGTCGGCAGAGGCAAGATCGTTGACTCAAAGCGACGTCATCACAAGCGAACCAGAGAGCGTTTCGCCGCGATGCGTGGCGCGAACGCGAAAACCGGGGAAACTCACATGAGCTGGAATCGAAGCTTTGCTGGCGGACTGGCCGTCTGTCTGATGTCGGCGTTGCTGCTCGCCGCAGAGAAGCCGAAGCTCAAGCCGCATCCGGATGCTCTGCCGAATACTCACAAGCCTGGTGAAGTCGACAAGCCCGAGCTTGTGCCGTTCGTCGTCAAGGATCCTACCAGTCTGCCTGGGATCGTGCTCGACGAGACCGACGCAAAGCTGGTGGGCGAGTGGCGTTACTCGACACACACGCCGCCCTACGTCGGGCTCGGCTACCTGCACGATCAGAAGCAGGGCAAGGGCAAGTCGTCCGTGACCTACACGCCGAACCTGCCCGAGGACGGCGTCTACGAAGTCCGGCTCTCGCACTGCTACAACATCCGCCGCTCGACGAACACGCCGATCACGATCCACCACGCGAAGGGCGAAACGATGCTGCGGATCAACCAGCAGGACATCCCCGAGCACGGGAAACTGTTCCGCACGCTCGGCAGGTTCTCCTTCAAGGCCGGCAAACACGGCTGGCTGAGAATCTCGACCGAAGGCACCGACGGCAAATACGTCATCGCCGACGCCGTGCAGTTCCTGCCGATGAAGACGGACAAGGAGTAGCGGATCAATTCGCAGCCCTGGCGGACAATCTTACTCGGACGAGCAGGTCGTTGAGGACTGCGTGCCCGATGGCTCGATCCGGAAGGCGTGTCGAGGCGGCGGCCTGTTCGAGTTCTGCGACCAGACGCTGGTACTCGCGTTCGTGGAATGCCAGGTCGGCTTCCGGCAACAGGGCCTTTTCAGGGCCGGCGAGCTTGCGGTCGATCAGGTCCGTGATGAAAGGCAGCCGGGCTGCCTCGTTGAGTCGCCGCAGGTTGGCTTCGACCTCGCCGTTGCGCATCAGATGGATGCCCGTCAGCAGGACGCGGTACACGTACAGTAGCGGCTTGACTCGTGGCGGACTCTCCTTTTGAAACAGCTTCCATTGCGTCGACGCGAAGCCGAGGTAGTGGTGCGCGTGGTGCCTCGTCAGGCAGTCCGGAACGATCGACTTCAGTTCCTCGTGTGCCGGAGTCGTGAAGACGACCAGCGGGGACATCACCTGTTCGAGGACGTAGCCGTTCTTCTTCAGCATCAGACTGAAGAACTTGTGGACGTCGTGGGTCACGAGGTCGATTTCGAGGCCGTCGTGGATTCCGGATTTCTCGACCGTGTCCTGAACTTCGCCCAGGCCAACGACATCTTCCAGCGGCAGCAGGTGGGCGCCACGCAGGTCGAAGTCAGAATCCGGAGACGGAAAACCGTAGAGGTGAGCACCGCTGATCGTCGCGAAGAGCAGTGGGAACGGATGCTCCCCGACCTGCTTCATCAGCTTTGCATTGTCGATTGTTCTTGCGTCTGTCATGGCAGGTCGTCTTTCATGGCCAGTTGCCGGGCTCGGATCAGCAGCGAGTTGGCCTGCTCATAATCGGGGCGTTCTGGCAGTCTCGTTCCTTCGTATTG
>JAPOLP010000570.1 GCA_029977045.1 Planctomycetota bacterium | reverse complement strand
GATCGAACTGTGACAGACTGCATGAATTCAGGAGGTGCCGTCCTTGCGGCCTCCATGATGATCCAGAGGTCCGTCGAAATGGTGACGTCAGCTCTGACTCCTGAGCCGGAAGCAGCTGACCAGGCAACGCTGCAGTTTCCAGTCAACGCGCAACCCATCCTTTCGGGAGTTGGAGGTCGGCATCGAGTGCTTGCTGCCACGCCCGGGAAGCTTCCTGAGAAATGGAAAACCAGCCTAACTCAGACATTCGGTGACTGTATTGCCGAGTGTCCGGGAGCATCGCGGCTGACGGTCTGGTGCGAGGTCGAAGGCATTCTGCTCGACAATGTGCAGCAGTTTCTCAGACGCTCGAACGCTCAGGTGAAGGACGTTGCTTCGCGCGTACAGACACGGCGTGATATCGAGTGGAGCAGTCTGTGGGGTTGAGGAATTGGTTGGGGAAACTTACCTGGTTCCTGTCAGGCGATCGGTACGCAGGGACACCTGACTGGTCCGCAGGCTCGTTAAAGGTGGTGCTCATTCTCGGTGTCAGCCTCAGATGTGCCTCATACCCTGCATCGCAAGGCCACCGGAACGGCCACTGTGAGTTAGGTTTGAAAACGCTGTGGTTAACTCGCGATCCGTTGACTGCAGCCAACAAGGTGCGCTGTACCTGACGAAACTGAAGATCATGACTAAGAGCCGATAACGGCGATGGCTGTCACTCCCAAACAACTGAAACAATCTGCCAGACACAGGCAGTCGATGCGTTTTGACGTCACCGATCAGGAGCGATCGGTCACGCTGATTGCCCGTCGGAATGAGGAGTGTTCTGCGCAGGTCATCGATTTCTCCCGCAGCGGAATCCGAGTCACATTCGCCGAGGGGCCAGACCTGGAAATCGACCAGGATGTACTGATCGCAAACGAACAGGAAGTTTCCGTCTGCACGGTTCGGAACATTGCCGAATGCGACGACGGTGGCGTCACGATTGGCCTGCTGGTGCATCACACGTTCCCGATCGCTCGCCTGCCAGAGAAGAAGCGTGCTCACTGGGGATACAAGGACGACGTCTCCACGTTCCCGATTGGTACTGCCCTCGTCATTACGCTGGCGTTGTCTGTCGGACTGGGTGCGCCAATGGTTGTTTTCAACCTGGGCGGAATACGCAACGGCCTGTATGAGTGGGCCGCTCAGCCGATGTGGATGTCGTCGCCGCGAGCAACCGTTTCCAGCGGGAAAGCAGCTGAGGAACGTGTTTCATCCAGCGCAGCTTTAGACGGGAAGCGCCAGCCAGAGCCCTCGCAGCAGGCACGATCAACGGTGAGACGTTCGCGGACCAGTTTGCAGCGCACCGGTTCGTCGACCAGAACCAGTACCCGGTCCACCAGCACGGGACGCCGCAAGACGACATTCACCGCGGACGACGCGATGTCCGGGTTCTCGGGGTCGCTGTAACTCCCGAGTGGCCGGTTGTGATGTCTGCTTCGAGCCGCGCTTGTCTGGGGTGGCCGTTGAGCTGCGATACAAGTGTCGCTTGCCCGGAAAGCTTGCCTGACAGGTCGACGGGGTTGCAATCAGCGGCATGTCGGCATTCTGACGCACCGCTTCCAATCCGGCAGTCACAGCTCTGACACGCGACCTAGATTTTCATGGGTCGCTGCATTTTCTGCCTGTCATCTTCCACCTTCGGAATCCGATCGATGCCAGCCCTCCGCCAGTTCTGTTGCCTTCTGGCACTCTCTTTGTCCTTCGTTGGGATGTGCCAGGAAACGGCGTTCTCCCAGGACGGGACCGACCCGGTTGTCGGTGTTCGAGTTTTCTGGGAGGTCAAGCTTCTGACGCCTTCCGCACTGAAAAGCGCACCCCAGATCATCACAGTGTTGTCACCCGACGGAACGGTCGAAAAGACGCACCACGTTTTCGAGATCAACCATTCGACGGCCCCCGACACGAAACGTGGAGGATTTCAGGGCCAACTCTGGCACGGTGAGACACCCGTCAAATGGAGTGACCCGGTCAAGACGGGAACCTCGCTGGGAACTGCCGGCGAGACCGTTTCCTTCGTCCATAGCATGGCTCTGCGGGAAGCAACAAACGCAGACGGCACAGTCAGCCGCACGCTTGCGTTCAGTATTGAAAACCTGGCATCGTCGACGTGGGGCAACCTGCAGACGACCGGTGCTGTCGAAGCCCCGTCAACGCTGACCTCGCTGGCGACTTTTGATCCCCAGGCCTGTCTCAGGGAATCGGCGATTCTCGTCGGTAGAAACCGCATTGACTACATGAAGATCAGCCGCATTGAACTGGTTCGAGCAACCGGTGCCACGGCGGGACGGAGCGTCGATCTGTATCTCAAGGCCCCGCGCACAACGACACCCTGACCAGCGTGAGTTCACGCCGTTTCGCCGATTTGTTTCCGCCTCTTTTCATGCCAGTCACTGGCACACGAGCGTCTCAGATGATTGGATTGTCACGCGACACAACTGCGGCTGACTGCCGAAACCGACACGGCGGCATCGCGCTCATGTCGGCCTGTGTCATCGTCATGATCCTGGCTTTTGCCGCCTTCACGGTCGACGTCGGACTGATCACGCTGGTGAAGACCGAGATGCAGACAGTTGCCGATGCGTCGGCACTCGCCGGGTCCGCTGAATTGCTTGGGCCGCTGCTCGATCGTCGCGCGGCATCCGACCCGAAAACGCTGCAGGCCATGAGCGACGCTCGTGATGCCGCGGTCGTCGTCGCTGGATCGAATCCCAGTGGCTACTCCGCCGGCACAACTCTCGACCGTGACACTGACATCAGATTTGGTAATCGAGCATGGAACCCGGTGACCGGCAAATGGACGACTCAGTGGAACGTCTGGCCGTACAACACCGTAGAGATTACGGCACGGAGATCGACAGCTCTCGGAACCGGCCTTCCACTGAGCTTTGCACCGACGATCGGACACTCTTCCGCAGACGTCACCGAGCGGGCGGTTGCGGCAATCATGCCCATCGCCGGCATCACGTCCACAAACTGCGTACCAGTGCCGATCATGCCGTTCCTGTTTGACGCGGACAGCTGGCTCGATCTGGAAACGAACGGCGGTCCCGACGACTTCAGCTATGACGAAGCAACAAAAAGCGTCGTGCGGATTCCCGATGGTATTCCTGAAATCGCCATCTTTCCGAACGGCGAGGATGACACTCTGCCGTCTGGAAATCGTGGCACGGTCAACCTGGGTGGGTGGGCCAACAGCACTGCCGTCCTGGCCGACCAGATTGTCAACGGCATCGACTGTACCGAGCTGAGTTACCACGGAGGTTCGCTTGATTTCAGCAAAGGCCCGCTCGTACTGACCGGCGATCCCGGTCTGTCGACGGCTTTGAAAGCCCCCCTGAATCAAGTCGTCGGCCTGGAGCGTGCGATTTTTCTCTTCACGGGATTCACTGGTAATGGAGATACGACGGAGTACAGCGTTTCGGCGATCGTCGGAGTTCGCATCATGTCGGTGTCGCTCACCGGGGCATCGAGCCATCGTGGCCTGATTGTCCAGCCGGCTTCGCTGTGTCTGGCGTCGGGCCTCCCCGGTAAGGAGCCCATGTCGAAGCTGGGAACTGTTTATGTCTCGCCACGACTCGTCGAGTAGCCCGTTACCCGGCCTTTGGACTCTTCGCTCGCTGGCATCACTAATCCCGCTGCCTTAGCGTAACTCGTCTCACTTTCTCCAGAAGACGAGGTCTACGCCATGAGCCATGTCAGCACTCGCCGCGGCTTTCTCGCCCGCGCCGCTTCCGTCTCAGCCGCCACGCTGGCTGCGTCGATCTGCCCTCCCCTGCCCGGCCTGTTTGCTGCCGAGCCGCCGAAGAAGAAGGCGTCGAAATACATCGACGTCCATACGCACATTGGCACGACGTGGAACGGTAACAAGGAACTGACCGCCGACGGCCTGCTGCATTGGATGGACGAGCACGACATCGAGATCTCCGTGCTGCTGCCGCTGACCTCGCCTGAGTCATCGAGCTTCCTGCTGCTGACCGAACCCGCTCTGCAGGCCGCGAAGGATCATCCCGACCGCTTCGTCGCCTTCTGCTCGATCGATCCCCGCACGTCGGTCCGCGGCGGTCGCAACGGCTTTCGCGACGTCGTGAAAAGCTACGTCGACAAGGGCGCTCGCGGGTTCGGCGAGCACAAAGTCGGGCTCGACTTCGACGACCCGCTGATGATGCAGATTTATGATGTCTGCGAAGAGGTCGGCATCCCGCTGCTGTTCCACATGGATAACCAGCGCGGCATGGACCAGCCCGGCCTGCCGCGACTCGAACACGCGCTGGCAACGTTTCCCAAGCTCAACTTCATCGGCCACGGCCCCGGCTGGTGGGCCTCGATCTACGGCGGCCTGACGCAGCAGGACCTGATGAGTTACCCGAAGGGCAAGGTGAACCCCGGCGGAGCGATCGACGCTCTGATGGAGAAGTACCCGAACATCTACGGCGACCTGTCCGCCGGCTCGGGCTCGAACTCGATCAGCCGCGACCCAGAGTTCGGTCGCGAATTCATGATCCGCCGCCAGGACCGCCTGATGTTCGGCACCGACTACCTCCAGCCCGGCCAGGGAGTCCCGCAATTCGAAGTCTTCGACAGCCT
>JAPOLP010000249.1 GCA_029977045.1 Planctomycetota bacterium | reverse complement strand
CGGCCCGCGACAGGATCCAAACAGCACGTACTCGGCGGTCATTCCGCTGTTCGTGTCGGCTCTCGTCGAAGGCCGACAGCCAACGATCTTTGGCGACGGGCAGCAGTCGCGCGACTTCACGTTCGTTGGCAACGTCGTCGAGGCAAACCTCAAGGCCGCTCATTCCAAAGGTGTTTCCGGCAACGTCTACAACGTCGGCTGCGGCGAATCGTTAAGCCTGCTCGACCTGCTGCAGGAGATCTGCCAGCAGCTTGACGTCGAGTTCGCTCCGAACTTCGCCGAAGCACGGGCGGGCGACGTCAAGTACTCGTGGGCGGATATCTCGGCAACGAAACACGACCTGGGCTACGAAGGCCGCATCCACTGGCGCGAGGGCCTGAAGCCGACGATTGATTACTACGCCGCGCAGGCTCGCGCGACCGCATGTGCGACAACGGGGCAGTGATGAGCACGCGAGACAACGAATTCGATCAGCCGTTCGACATCTCTCAGATGCCGACGCAGCAGGACGCGGCCAGGTCAGGCGTCGCCTACCAGCCGACAGTCTCTGCACCGAGCCATTCGATGCCGGTCGGCAATGTGACCTCGTCAAACATCGTGTGGCGCGGCGGCACGATCGATTACGTCGGCCTCGCGCGGCGTTATTCACTGTGGATTGTCTGTGGAGTTATCTCCGGGCTGATGCTCGGCCATGTGCTGTATCTCAAGTTCGGTCCGGAATACACGGCGACGTCGCGGATTCTCGTATCCCGGCGGGCGGCGAGTCCGAGCGGTAATCATCAGCCGGTCGAAACCTTCGGCGACCGCGGCGAGCACATCGCGCTGATCATGAGCCCGCTGATCGTCGAGCAGGCTGTCGACAAGCACCAGCTGATCGAACTGCCTTCGCTGCACAAGTCGAAGGACCTCGTTGAAGATCTGCTGGACGAACTGGTCGTCAAACGCAGCGCTGGAAATGACCGGTCGATGCTCAACGTCCTCGACGTGACGGTCAAGAACTCGAACAAGGACGACGTGCGGGCGATCAACGATGCGATCATCGACGCTTATCACGACTACCTGATCGCCGACCGCGATGAGAACGTCGGCGAGCTCAGGCAGTTTGTCGAGCAAAGCACGAGCGTGCTGACCCGGCAGATCGAAGAGAAGGAAGTCGAGTACGAACGGTTCCGGCAGACGGCGCCGATTCATCTCAAGGCACCAGTTCGAGGTCCTCGAGGCGAACGCGTTTCCGTCGCGACCAACGTCCATCAGGAAAAGCTCGAAGCACTGGAAAAAGAGCAGCAACTGCTGCTGGTCCAGAAGGCCGAGATTCAGGGCAACATTCAGGCGGTCGAACGGCAGCTTGCGGCGGGCCGGTCGCGCGAAGAACTCGCGACGATGATTCAGCTCTTCACCGTGCCACAGACCCGGTCAACCAGCTCGGCAAGCGGGCCCAGCGGAAGCGGTCTCGGCAGTTTGACCGCAGGCCCGCAGGGATCACTCGACACTCAACTGCTGCCGCTGATGCTCCGCGAGCGGGAGCTGCTGCAGAAGTACGGTGAGGAATGGCCTGATGTGCGTGCAACTCGCGAGCAGATTGCGACCCTGAAAGGCTACTACCGGCTGCGAGGTATTCCGATTCCCGGCGAGGAACGGCTTGTCGATCCGGCAACTGGCCTGCCCGCTCAGCCCGGAACGCCAGGCGTCGTCGCCACCGAACAGCAGTCGCTGGCCCGGACCGTCAATGGCCTCGACGTCGTCAACGTTTATCTGGCGTCGCTCAGGCAGCAGCTCGATGCAGCAACACTTCGTGAGCTGGAAATCGATCGTCTCTACAAAGACGAATTCCAGAAGGCCCGGACGCTGTCGACGTTTCTCGACGAGGATCGCCGCTTCAACGACGACCTCGACCGCCTGCACGGTCTGTGGAACGCGCTGCAGGTCGATGCGACGAAACTCGATCTGCAGAAAGAGAACCTCGGGTACTCGCTGAAAGTGATCGCGCCAGCCAAAGTCGAACTCTCGCTCAAGCGGATCGCCAAGATGTATGGAGCCGGACTGGTCGCCGTGATGGGCCTGCTCGGGGCTTTGATCTTTGTCCGCGAGTGGAGCGATACGTCGCTCAAGTCGGTCGACGAGATTCGCGAGAGCATTCCGTTGCCAATCCTCGGAACCGTGCCGGCCTTCGACGCGAACGCACTCGGCATTCCCGGCAGCCCGCTGCAACGAGCCCTGTGCTACTTCCACCGGCCTGGGTCACCAGAAGCCGAGGCGTATCGGTCGGTGCGGACGGCCTTCAACGTCTCCGTGCCGGAAGGTCACAACGTGATTCAGGTCACGAGTCCCGAACCGGGCGATGGCAAGAGCACAATGATCGCAAACCTGGCGATCGCGATGGCTCAGTCCGGGCGACAGGTTCTGCTGATCGACTGCGACCTGCGGCGACCGACCCTGCACACTCTGTTCGGCCTGCGGCGAGACATCGGCGTCACCGACGTTCTGTCGGGCGAGATCGATCTGCTGACAGCGGCTCAGCACACCGCTGCCGATGGCCTGTCCGTTCTGACCTGCGGCGACACTCCGCCGAATCCCGCTGAGATGCTGGCGTCGCGGCAGTTCACTCGAATGCTGCACGAGGCCGAACAGGAGTTCGATCTCGTCCTGATCGACACGCCGCCGCTACTGGCTGTCAGCGATCCCTGCATCGTCGCTCAGCACACCGACGGTCTGATTCTCGTCCTGCGAATGAACAAGAACAAACGCAACACAGCCAGACGTTCGACCGAGATTCTGCAGACCAACAACATCCGAGTCGTCGGTCTCGTCTGCAACGGCACCGATGCCGAGTCCGAGGGCTATAGCTACCGCGACACGTACGGTGAGTATCTGCCGTCGGACGAGCCGACTCCGGCCCGCCGGGCGACACGTTCGTCAAAGCCACACAAATCCGATCCAGTCGCTGAGGTAGCAGCAAACGAAGAGGAAAGCGTCGAAGTGCAGGCCAGCGTCTGAAAGCGGCGAAGCCGCGACAGCACGTAGCTGCGGGCGTCAGCCCGCAGATCTCGATACTGAAAGCCCATGAGCGGCAAAGCGGCGGCAGAGACACTGATCTCGGAAATCCTCTGTCGCCGCTTCGCGGCTCAACTCTTTCTTGCGACGGTTACCCACGGCTGACGCCGTGGGCTACATGCTGCCGTCGCTTCGCGACTGAGATCCCCCCGCAAACCGCACCAGCCTTCGAGGGCAAACGTCTCGCTGCTGCCTTACTGCGTCAGCCGGTCGATGATCATCTGGCGGACGGCGGAGGCGTCGGCACCTTTGAGTTCGCGCATCACCTGGCCGATGAGCGGGCCGACGGCCTGCAGTTTGCCGGCTTTGACGTCTTCGGCAGCCTTCTCGTTGCGGGCAACAACGGCGTCGATGATCGCTTCGATCTTGCCGGTGTCCTGCTCGACTTTGAGACCCTTCTCGGCAATGACCTCGCCAACGCGTGACGGTTCGAGTGCCTTGCCGTCGTCGCCTTCGGACAGCAGCACGGTGAAGACCTCGCGGCCACTCTTCACGGTGATCTCGCTGGCCACGACCTGCTTCAGCACGGTGCCCAGGACGACGGCGGGGATCGGGAACTCGTCGATCTCGATCTTGCGTTCGTTGAGTTCGCGCTGGACGTCCTGCGTCAGCCAGTTCGCCGCCTGCTTGCCGTCACCGCATTCGCTGGCGACCGTTTCAAAGTAGTCGGCGTAGCGACGTCCCTGGTCGATGATGACTCCGGCGTCGTAATCGGACAGGCCGAGTTCGCTGACGTAGCGATGCCGTCGCGACGCAGGGAACTCACACAGCGTCGCTCGAATGGCGGCGACCTCGTCGTCGGAGACTGCCACCGGGCAAAGGTCCGGATCGGGGAAGTAACGATAGTCGGCGGCCTCTTCCTTGCCACGCTGCTCGAACGTCACTCCGCGGTCGGCATTCCAGCCGTGCGTCGCCTTGGGCACCTTGCCAATCCGGTAGCCCTCGGGATCGGCCTCGAACTTTTTGATCTGCTGTTTGGTCTCGTATTCGATCGCTGCTTCCACACCACGGAACGTGTTCAGGTTCTTGATCTCGACAATCGGCGTCGCGACGGTCTCGCCGTTGTGCAGAACGTGCAGGTTGACGTTGGCGTCGCAGCGAAGCGAACCCTCCTGCATGTTGCAGTCGGAGACCTCGATGTAGCGCAGCAGAAGTCGCAGCTCTTCGAGGAACACTCGTGCTTCCTCAGCCGATCGAATGTCCGGCTTGCTGACGATCTCCAGCAGCGGCGTTCCGCAGCGGTTCAGGTCGACCTGACTGTCTCCGCCTCGGCCTGACTCATCGTGAATGTTCTTACCGGCGTCTTCTTCCAGGTGAGCCCGAAACAGGCCAACGCTTCGCGTTTCGCCAGTCGACGGAACGGTGATCTCGACGCAGCCTTCAGAACTGTAGGGCAGATCGTACTGGCTGATTTGATACGCCTTTGGCAGGTCGGGGTAGTAGTACTGCTTGCGGTCCCACTTCGAGGACGGAGCAACCTGCAGGTTGAGCGCCAGTGCCGTCTTGACCGATAGCCAGAACGCCTCGCGGTTCATCACCGGCAGTGCTCCCGGCAGACCGAGGCACACAGGGCACGTCTGCACGTTGGGATTGTCCGGGTTGAAAAGATTCGGACAGCCGCAGAACAGCTTCGACTTCGTCAGAAGCTGAACGTGGACTTCGAGGCCGATAATCGTTGTGTATTCCATAACGCGCTTGTCTCCGGAATCGGAGTTGTCTTGCGTGAGGAGAGCGAACAATCAAAACGACGGGCGGCGAGTGTGCCAGTCGGTTTCCCGCTCGAACATCCGAGCTGCTCGCAGCAGTTTCTCTTCTTCAAGCGGGCCAGTCAGAAGCTGCAGGCCAATTGGCAGGCCGGATGCACTGATTCCGCAGGGAATCGAGATGCCGGGGATGCCAGCGAGATTCGCGCTGATCGTGCAGATATCCGAGAGGTACATCTGCAGCGGATCGTCGACCAGTTCGCCTATCTTGAATGCCGGCGTCGGAACGGTCGGGCCAACGATGACGTCGACGTTCTGGAACGCGGCGTCGAAGTCGTTGCGAATCAGGCGGCGGACCTTCAGTGCCTTCACGTAGTACTGATCGCTGTAGCCTTCCGAGAGGGCATAAACGCCGAGCATGATCCGACGTTTGACTTCATCGCCGAAGCCTTCCTCACGGCTGGCTGCGTACAGGTCGACCAGGCTGTCAAACTTCTCCGCCCGATGCCCGTAGTGGATGCCGTCATACCGCGCCAGGTTGCTCGACGCTTCCGAGCACGCAATCAGGTAGTAAGTCGCGACAGCGTACTTCGTGTGCGGTAGCGAGACGTCGACGATCTCGGCACCCAGCGAGCGGTAAACAGCAATCGCGGTATCGATTGCCTACCGGACGTCGTCGTCAGTTCCCTCGCCGAGGTACTCCTGCACGACGCCGACTCGCAGACCTTCCAGTGGCTGATCGACGCTTTGCGAGTAAGCCGGCACCGGACAGTCAATGCTCGTCGAATCCCGCGAGTCATGTCCGGCAAGTGCTTCGAGCAGCAACGCCGCTCCCGTGACGTCGTTTGCGAACGGCCCGATCTGGTCGAGCGAGCTGGCGAACGCAACGAGTCCGTAACGCGAGACGCGACCGTAAGTCGGCTTCATCCCGACCACGCCGCAGAACGACGCCGGCTGCCGGATCGATCCGCCGGTGTCGCTACCGATCGAAAACGGAACGAGAGACGCTGACACGGCTGCGGCAGACCCGCCGCTCGATCCGCCTGGTGTTCGTTCGAGGTCCCAGGGATTGCGAGTCACCTTGAGTGCCGAGTTTTCGGTCGAGGAACCCATTGCAAACTCGTCGAGGTTCGTCTTGCCGATGATCACCGCGTCGACCGCGTTCAGGCGTTCGACGATGTGCGCGTTGTACGGCGGAACGAAGTTCTCCAGCATCCGGCTGGCGCAGGTTGTCGAGGTGCCCTGCGTGCAGATGTTGTCTTTGACGGCGACCGGCAGCCCGGCCAGCGGTCCGAGCGGTTCGCCAGCGGCCCGCTTTTGATCGACTTCGGCGGCCTTTGCCAGCGCTCCTTCGGCGTCGACTGACAGAAACGCGCCGACGGATTCGTCCCGCGAGCTGATCGCGTCAAGATGCGTCTGCGTGACCTCGACGGCGGTTGTCGCGCCGCTGCTCATCGCTTCCAGAAGCTGCGAAGCCGTCGCTCCAGAAAGTTCCATGCTGAATTCCCGTCTGCGTTTTCGCTGTTCTCTGTTTGCTGCTTGCTCGTCAGGCGTTTTCCAGAATCTGCGGCACCAGGAAGTAGCGGCCATCTGTTTTGGGAGCGTTCGCCAATGCTTCGTCGCGCGGCAGGCTCGGGCGCGTTGCGTCGTCGCGCAGGACGTTAGACACGTCGACCGCGTGTGCCATTGGTTCGACGTTGGACACATCAAGCTCGTCGAGCACATGCACGTAGCTCAGCACGCCATCAAGCTGTTCGGCGAAATGTTCGATCTCGGCATCGGAAAGCTTCAGCCGGGCCAGGCTGGCAACCTTGCGAACGTCGTCATTACTGAGTTCGGCCATCGCGACAACCTCGTCGGACTACGGTCTGAAAACGACCAGAGGGCGAAGTTCCGGTCGAGCAATCCGGCTCGATGAGAACTTCACCCTCTGATTTTGATTCGCGGTCGGTGGTTCGCGCCTCGCGCGAAACCGCCGAACAGATCAGTTAGCGTCGATCGTGAACGCTTCGCGAACGACTGCCTTCTGGATTCGGTTGGACCGGATGCAGTTGGTGCAGACTCGCTGCTGCTTCGCGCCTTCCGGAGTCTGAACACGGACGTGCTGCAGATTCGGGTAGAAGTACCGCTTGGTAATGCCGGTCGTCTTGCGACCGTTACCGCCGAGATACTTGGCCTTGCCGCGTTCGACCTTCTTGTTTCCGCGGCCAGCGCCCTTGCCGCAAACGTCGCAAATTCTTGTCATGACTGACTTTCCTGATGATCGGCTGAACCCAGCCGGGAAACGGGCCAGAGAGAAGCGGGGCAGTATACCGAGTGACTTTCGAGCTTCAAGCTTGCCGGAATCCGGGAAAACTCGCGATTTCAACGTCCGGGCTGCGGCGGATCGCTATGCCTTACCGGCATTGTAACGCTATGCCTGACCGGCGTTGTAATACGGGTTCGCTCCGGCTGAGTGATCCGTCGTGTCGATGATCTCGCCGATCTCCGGGATCGCCCTGCGAATTGCGGCCTCGACGCCGAACTTCAGCGTCGCGGTCGCGGACGAGCAGCCCTGGCAGCCGCCGCCCATCTGCAGCAACACCACGTTGTCTTTGACGTCGACGACCCGGATGCTGCCGCCGTGCGAGGCGACCGACGGAGCGATTTCGTCGTTGATGATCGTCTCCACGCGAGTCCGCAGCTCTTCGGCGGACGGCAGTTTCGCCTGCAGTTCCGGGCTGACAGCCTCGTCCCCTGAGGAAACGTGCTCGCGAATCGCCGCTCCGATGTGCGGACCAATCATCTGCCACGGAGCCGGACTGATCTTGGTCAGCGTGACCGTCTGGTGCGAAATCAGCACCTGAGCGACTCCCGGCACGGCGAACAGCCGCTTGGCCAGCGGGGCCGCCTCGGCGGTCTGAGCGTTTCCGAACCAGTACGACCGGTTCTCGTAGACGGGGCGGTCAACGATGAACCGGCACATCGTGTTGACGGAGAGTGGTTCGGCAGTAATTTTG